>CAIXDD010000491.1 GCA_903918155.1 uncultured Hyphomicrobiales bacterium | reverse complement strand
GTACTTGAACGCAAAGTCCGCCGTGCTGCTGAAACCGGCGCGCCGTTCGCCCGAGTCCGCGACCTTTTTCCTTAAAGGCCTCCAGCAACTTAATTGAAACGGCAGTGCGCAAGATTAAAAGATCATCTGATTTAATAAACAGGCTTAGTCGCGAAAAATTTTTATTCCCACTCGATCGTGCCCGGCGGCTTGCTCGTGACGTCATAGACCACGCGGTTGATGCCTTTCACCTCGTTGATGATGCGCGTGGCGGTGCGGCCCAGCACGTTCATGTCGAAGGGGAAGAAATCCGCCGTCATGCCGTCCACGCTCGTCACCGCGCGCAGCGCGCACACATGGTCATAGGTGCGCCCGTCCCCCATCACGCCCACGGTGCGCACGGGCAGAAGAACCGCGAAGGCCTGCCAGATCACGTCATAGAGCCCCGCCTTGCGGATCTCGTCGAGATAGATCACGTCCGCCTTGCGCAGGATGTCGAGCTTCTCGCGGCTGATCGCGCCGGGAATGCGGATGGCCAGCCCCGGCCCGGGGAAGGGATGGCGGCCGACGAACACGTCCGGCAGGCCCAGTTCGCGGCCCAGCGCCCGCACCTCGTCCTTGAAGAGTTCGCGCAGCGGCTCCACGAGCTTCATGTTCATGCGCTCAGGCAGGCCGCCGACATTGTGGTGGCTCTTGATCGTGACGGAGGGCCCGCCCGAAAAGGAGACGCTCTCGATCACGTCCGGATAGAGCGTGCCCTGCGCCAGGAAGTCCGGCGCGCCCTTGCCGTCGGCGGCGATCTTCTTCGCCTGTTCCTCGAACACGTCGATGAAGAGCTTGCCGATGGTCTTGCGCTTGCGTTCGGGATCGCTCACGCCCTCCAGCGCGCCGATGAACATGTCGCTCGCGTCCACATGGACGAGGGGAATGTTGTAATGGTCGCGGAACAGGCCCACCACCTGCTCCGCCTCGCCCATGCGCATGAGCCCGTGGTCCACGAAGACGCAGGTGAGCCGGTCGCCGATGGCCTCATGGATGAGCACCGCCGCCACCGCGGAATCCACCCCGCCCGACAGGCCGCACAGCACGCGCCCGTTCCCCACCTGTTTGCGGATGGAGGCGATCGCTTCGCCGCGGAAGGCGGCCATTGTCCAGTCGCTCTTCAGCCCCGCGACCTTGTGCACGAAATTGGAGATGAGCTTCGCGCCGTCGGGCGTGTGCACGACTTCCGGGTGGAACATGGTGGTGTAGATGCGGCGCGCCTCGTCGGAGGCGACGGCGAAGGGCGCGTTCTCGCTGGTCGCCTTCACGGTGAAGCCGGGGGGAAGCCGCGTCACGCGGTCGCCGTGGCTCATCCATACGGGATAGCGCCCGCCGATCTCCCACAGGCCCTCGAAAAGCGCGCTCTTCTCAAGGATCGTGATGTCGGCGCGGCCGAATTCCGCCGCATGGCCGCCTTCCACCGCCCCGCCGAGCTGCACGGCCGTGGTCTGCTGGCCGTAGCAGATCGACAGGATCGGCAGGCCGGAGTCGAAAATCGCCTGCGGCGCGCGCGGAGAGCCCGGCGCGGTGACCGAGGCCGGGCCGCCCGAGAGGATCACCGCCTTGGGCTTCAACTCGTCGAACGCTGCCTGCGCGGATTGGAAAGGCGCGATCTCGCAATAAACGCCCGCCTCGCGCACGCGCCGCGCGATGAGCTGGGTCACCTGCGAACCGAAATCGACGATGAGCACCTTGTCGTGATGGCTGACGATTTCAGAATGGGTCGCGGTCATGCAGGCGGCCGTGGTTTGGGAAGCGGGATCAGGCCGGATTAGGCCATGGCGCCCCGGGGCGCAATGTCCGCGCGACGTTAGTCACGGAAAACGCGCCGCCTCGCTCGCGGTCAAGCCGGCGGCGGCGCGCTCAGCTGCGGGCGAGAAGCGCCACGTAAAACCCGTCCACGCCGGCGGCGGCCGGCGACAGGCGCAGGCCCGGCCCATGGGGCGAGACGAAGGCGGCGAGATCGGGCGCGCCCGCCTTGCGGGCGGCATGGGCCATGTCGAGGGGCAGGAAATCGGCATGGGCGGCGAGGAACGCGTTCACCCGCGCCTCGTTCTCGGCCACCAGAACGGAGCAGGTGACGTAAGCGAGGCGCCCGCCGGGCTTCACGAAACGGGCGGCCTGCGCCAGCGACTCGTCCTGCTCGACCTGGCGCTGGGCCAGCGCGCCGGGGCGCATGCGCCATTTCGCGTCCGGGTTGCGCCGCCAGGTGCCCGTGCCCGTGCAGGGCGCGTCCACCAGAACGAGGTCGCAGCGGCCTTCGAGATCGGCGAGCACGTCCTGCGCGCCGCGCGGGGCGCGCACCTGCACATTGCGGGCGCCTGCGCGCTCCAGCCGGTCGAAAATGGGCATGAGGCGGCGCCCGTCCTTGTCGGCGGCGTAGATCTGGCCCTTGTTCTCCATCATGGCGGCCAGCGCCAGCGTCTTGCCGCCGCCGCCCGCGCACAGGTCGAGCACCTGCCAGCCGGGCTCCGCGCCCGTCAGCAAGGCGGCGAGCTGGGAGCCTTCGTCCTGCACCTCCACGAGGCCGCGGGCATAGGCGGGCTCGGCGGAGAGCGCGGGGGCGCGTCCCTCCGGCCCCACGGCGATGCGCAGGCCCCAGGGCGAGAAGCGGGCGGGCTGCGGGCCCAGATGGGCGAGCGCGGCGAGCGCCTTGTCGCGGTCGCCCGCCAGCAGATTGACGCGCAGGTCCACCGGCGCGCGCTGGGCCAGCGCCGCGCCCTCCTCGCCCGCGCGTTCGCCCCACGCCTGCAGGAGCTGCTCCTCCAGCCATTCGGGATAATCGCCCAGCACATGGGGCGGCGCGCCGGAGAGATCGGCGGCGGTCAGCCGCGCGCGCTCCTCCTCGCTCAGGGGGGCGGGCGCGTGGCGCTCGCCGGTGCACAGGGCCGACACGGCGTCCGCATCGAGCCCGCGGGCGCGCACGAGCGCCCCCAGCGCCACGGCGCGGGCGTTCTCCCGCCCGGGCGCGCAGCCCATGATCCAGCCCGCCGACGAACGCACGCGCAGCGCGTCCCATACGAGGCTGGCGATGGCGGAGCGGTCCTTGGAGCCGGCGAAACGGTGGCTGACGCCCCAATCCTTCAGCGCCTGCGCGGCGGGTCGGCGGCGGCTCGCCACGTCTTCAAGGGTTTCGATGGCGGCGGCGAGGCGGGCGGCGGGGGTCATGAAACGATCCGGCAAGCGAGGCTGGACGGCGCGTCGCCCCGCAGGGGCTCCTCATGCCCCGAATGGACCGGAAAAGCCAGCCGCCTGCGGCCGGCGCGGCTCAGCTGCGCTGAACGTCGGCCCGCGACTCAGGCCCGCGCGGCGCGCGGCGGCTCGCCCACCAGCAGCCGGCGCACAGAAAAGCGAGCAGAAGGGAGATCAGCCAGGGCCCGAACAGGCCCGCGACGATGGTCGCGAGAATGAAGGCGATCATCGCCTTCTCGGCGAAACGAGACGACATCAGACGCTCCGCAATCAATGGTCGGCAATCACGAAGAACGCCACCGGCACGCACTTACGCCACATGCGGGCCAGTATGGTCGTTGAAAAGTTAAAGCTTTGCTTCCCCAAAGGCAGGGCCGCCCGCCCCCGGTCAGGGCGCGCGGGCGGGCGCTACGCCGATCATGGCGTCGCGGGTGACGAGGGCGGCGAGCGCGGCCTCGTCCAGCGCGCCGGTTCCCTCCGGCCGGCGCGGCACCACGAGATACCGCAGGTCGGCGGTGGAATCATGCACGCGCACCTCCACCTCCTCGGGCACGTCGGCGCCGAATTCGGCGAGCACGGCGCGCGGCTCGCGCACGATGCGCGCGCGATAGGCCCGGCTCTTGTACCAGGAGGGCGGCAGGCCCAGCAGCTCGCGCGGATAGCAGGAGCACAGGGTGCACACGACGACGTGATGCGTCGTCTCGTCGTTCTCCAGCGCGACAAGGCGCGTGGTGGGCATGGGAAAGCCCAGTTCGGCGACGGCGGCGTTCGCATCCGCGCGCAATTTTGCGCGGAAGGCGGGATCGACCCAGGCGCGCGCGACGACTTTCGCGCCATTGGCGGGCGTGATCATGTCGCGCGCCTCGATGGCGGCGCGCACCTCTTGCGCGCTGACGACGCCCTTCTCGATCAACAGCTCCTTCAGCGCGACGCCGAGGATCTGATAATAGGAATGGACCTTGTCGTCGGGCTGCGGCGGGGAATGCGCGTGATCGTGCGCGTGATCGTGGTCGTGATCGTGCGCGTGCGCGTGATCGTGGGGATGGTTGCGGGGATCCTGCGTCATGGTCGCGTCCTCACGCTTTCTCAAGCCAATTGTCCATCAGGTCGATGTCCACGCTGTCGCGCGGCGAGCCCTTGTAGTCGGGCCAGATGTCCGCCTGGCGAAAGCGCACCTCATAGACGTGTTTCTTGGGGCCCTTCAGGCCATAGGCCAGCGTCTCGGGATTGCCGAAGGCGCCGAAACGGCGCGTCACGATTCCCACTTTCCCGCGCGCATAGACGGGCGTGCGGAAATGGCCGTTGGGATAATCGTCGCGCACGCGCACGCGGTCGCCTTCGCGAAAGCGCTCGGGCCCGGCTTCGGGCGCCGCCTGATCCCGCGTCATGTCGGCGCCTTTCCGCATTTGGCGTCTTCTTCGGGCGACAATTCCAGCTCGCCGGTCTCGGCGAGACGCTGGCGCACCTGCGCGACCCTGGCGTCGATCTCGTCTTGCGTGAGATAGCCCTTCTCGATCATTTGCCGCTGCAGCGTCGCCGTCCAGCGCTCGTAATAGGCGAGGCGCTCGTAAGCGTCATGACCCAGCTGCTCGACGGCGCGGCGGTTCTCGTGGCTCACCACGATTCCCTTGGCGCCGATCACGCCCCGCAATCCGTCGATCTGTTTTTCCCAGAACGCGAGTTCATGGGTCGTGGTGTCGACCGGGCCTTCCTCGAGCCCGCCCACGTCATGGGGTCCGCGCATGCGCCGCCTCCCTTGAGCCTGAATGTTTCGCGGCCTGTTTCACCGTGCGCCCTGATCATGCCGGGCCGCGCGAAGCCGCGCAAGCGGGCGAAACGCGCGCAAGCCGCCTGCCGCGGCGCTTGCGTTCGCGCAGCCCCGGGCGTCTCATGGCGCGCAGCCTTGAGGAGATCGCGCCATGGAGCACGCCTTCACCCATTTCGCCAATTCCGTCGCACGCGCGGCGGGGCGGCCGCTCACTTTCGTGATCTGCTGCGCGGTGATCGTCGCCTGGGCGGCGAGCGGGCCGCTGTTTGGTTTTTCCGACACATGGCAGCTCGTGGTGAACACCAGCACGACCATCGTCACCTTCCTCATGGTGTTCCTGATCCAGAACACGCAGAACCGCGACGGCGCGGCCATTCAGGCCAAGCTCGACGAATTGCTGCGCGCCGTCTCCGACGCGCGCAACGATTTCATCGGGATCGAACATCTGACGGAAGAGGAGTTGCACGAAATTCTGGAGGCGGTGGAGAGCGAGGCCTATGGCGACGCGCTCGCCGACGATCAGGGCAAACGCAAGCTGGAATTGCTGCGCGCCTCTTTCGGGCGCCTGTCGGGCGCGCGCGTTACGTGAAGGCGCGCGCGCCGGGCGACGGCTCGATCAAAGTCCGCCGGGGTAATTCGGGCTCTCGCGCGTGATCGCCACGTCATGCACATGGCTCTCGCGCAGGCCCGCATTGGTGATGCGCACGAATTGCGCGCGCTCCTGGAAGCTGCGCACATTGGCGGCGCCCACATAGCCCATGGCGGCGCGCAGGCCTCCCGCGAGCTGATGCAGCACGGCGCCCACGGGTCCCTTATAGGGCACCTGACCCTCGATGCCCTCGGGCACGAGTTTCATCTGGTCCTTGATGTCCTGCTGGAAGTAGCGATCGGCCGAGCCGCGCGCCATGGCGCCCACGGAGCCCATGCCGCGATAGGACTTGAACGAGCGGCCCTGATACAGGAACACCTCGCCGGGGCTCTCCTCGGTGCCGGCGAGCAGGGAGCCCACCATCACGCATTCCGCGCCCGCCGCGATGGCCTTGGCGAAATCGCCCGAATATTTGATGCCGCCGTCGGCGATGACGGGCACGTCGGCCTTGTGGCCGACTTCCGCCGCATCCATGATCGCGGTGAGCTGCGGCACGCCGACGCCGGCCACGATGCGCGTGGTGCAGATGGAGCCCGGCCCGATGCCGACCTTGATGGCGTCCGCGCCTGCGTCAATCAGGGCGCGGGCGGCTTCGCCGGTGGCGACATTGCCCGCGATCACCGCGACATTGTTGGACACGCGCTTGATGCGCGTGACCTGATCGAGAACGTTTTGCGAATGGCCGTGCGCGGTGTCCACGACCACGCAATCGACGCCCGCGTCGATCAGCATCAAGGCGCGGTCATAGCCCTTGTCGCCGATGGTCGAGGCGGCGGCCACGCGCAGGCGCCCCTGCTCGTCCTTGCAGGCGTTGGGATGCTGGGTCGCCTTCTCCATGTCCTTCACGGTGACGAGGCCGACGCATTTCTCCTGCGCGTCCACCACCAGAAGCTTCTCGATGCGGTGTTGATGAAGCAGGCGGCGCGCCTCATCCTGCGTCACGCCCTCGCGCACGGTGACGAGCTTCTTCGTCATCAGTTCGGACACGGGCTGCAAGGGATTGTCGGCGAAGCGGACGTCGCGATTGGTGAGGATGCCGATCAGTTTCGAGGGGCGCCCGGAGGGCCCGCGCTCGACCACGGGAATGCCCGAGATGCGATGCTGCTCCATCAGCGCCAGCGCGTCGGCCAGCGTCTCGTCGGGGAAGATCGTGATCGGATTCACCACCATGCCGCTTTCGAAGCGCTTCACGCGGCGCACTTCCTCGGCCTGTTGCTCAGGCTCGAGATTGCGGTGGATGACCCCGATCCCGCCCGCCTGCGCCATGGCGATGGCCAGACGCGCTTCAGTCACCGTGTCCATCGCGGCGGAGATCAGCGGAAGATTGAGCGAAATCGTGCGCGTGAGCCGCGACCTGATGTCCACCATCGAGGGCATGACCTCGGAATGACCGGGGCGCAACAGCACGTCGTCGAAGGTCAGGGCTTCGACGATCTGGGGTTTCACGAAGGCAGCCATGCGCCAGGTCCTCCAGCGGCCGCAGGCCGCGATGCGTGGACGGGCGACGGGATTCGCTCCGTCGCCGGGTTGGCGGCGGTCCTTAGCACGGCCCTCCCCTCGCGCAAAGCGCGCCGGCGCAAAGCCCCGGGCGAGGCCCCGGCCTTTCGCAGACCGACCGCCGCCCCGCTTCCTTGACGAGGCCGGCGCAGCATGCGAATGCTCAAGGAATAGCAGGAACCCTGAGATTGCAGGGCCGAGGAAACGCAGGGCGCGCCATGAAAGTCTTCGTCTTCGATCTTCTCCCCTATTCCACCAATCTGAGCCATTTGAAACAGGCTGACGGGGAATTGCCCTATCCGCTGAGCGCGGAATTTTGCGACCCCAAAGTGGTGGCGCAGACCTATGCCGAACATCTGGACGCCTTCGAGGAGATCGACCGGCTGGGCTATGACGGCATCGCCTTCAACGAGCATCACACCTCTCCCTATGGGCTGATGAATTCGCCCAATCTGATCGCCTCCGCGGCCGCGCAGCGCACCAAGAATGTGAAGCTCCTCATCTACGCCAATCTCCTGCCGCTGCATCATCCGCTCCGGCTCGCCGAAGAGCTCGCAATGCTAGATTGCATGTCGAACGGGCGCATCATCTCGGGCTTCGCCCGCGGCATCCCGCGCGAATATCAGGTGCACAACATTCCCTTGAGCGAATCGCGCGAACGTTTCGAGGAAGCCTATGAGATCGTCACGCGCGCCTGGCGCGAGGACAATTTCTCGTTTTCGGGCAAGTTCCACGCCTATGACAACATCTCGATCTGGCCGCGCCCCTATCAGCAGCCCGGCCCGCCGGTGTGGATCCCCGTCACCGGCAGCCGCGAATCCATCGAATGGGCGGCCGCGCGCGACATTCCCATCACGCCCGGCGCCTCGACCGAAGGCCTGCGGCATGACGCGATCGGGCTTTACGCCAAAAGCCTCGCCCAGCACGGACGCCGCCTGACGCCGGACCATATCTCGATCCCCGCCAACGCCTTCGTCGCCGACAGCAAGGCGCAGGCGATCAGCCAGAACGCGCCCTATTGGCTCTATTTCAACCAGACGCTCTTCAGCCACGGCAATTTCACCGAGAACAGCAAGCAGCTCGGCTCAGGCTATGTGAGCGAACGCGCCAATGATTACGTGCGCGAGGAAAACGTGAAGGCCTCCGAACGCGCGCGCGCGGAATATCGCGGCATGACGATGGCCGATGTGGAGCGGCAGGCGCAGAACATGCCCTGGGGCTCGCCCGACGAGGTGATCGCGAAACTCACCGGCGCGGCCGACCGCGCGGGCGCCGGCACGATCATCGTGAGCATGAATCGCGGCGCCATGCCGCACGCCATGTTCATGGAGCAGATCCGCCGCTTCGCGCGCGACGTCCTGCCCGCCCTGCAGGCGCATGAGGTGAAGGCCTCCCCCTTCGCGCAGGCCGCCTGACGCGCGCCTTCGCCGGCCACGACCGCGCGACAGACAGGAGCCGGGGATGAACCATCATGACGACGGCGGGGAAGCGCTTCTCGAAGCCTTCCGCAATCTGCGCATCGATTACGTCTTCTCCTCGCCCGGCTCCGAATGGAGCCCGGTCTGGGAGGCCATGTCGCGCCAGACGCTGGAGGGGCGCCCCGGCCCCGCCTTCCTCGATTGCTGGCACGAGAACGTCGCCGTGGACATGGCGCTCGGCTATGCCGCCTATACCGGGCGCATGCAGGCCGTGCTGCTGCATGCGGGCGTCGGCCTGATGCATGGCGCCATGGCGATCATGAGCGCGGACAAGATCGAAACGCCGATGCTCGTCATGTCGGGCGAATCCGTCACCTTCGGCGACGATCCCGCCATCGCCATCGAACCGCAATTCTATGCGGGCGTCAGCGAAGGCGGCGCGCAGCGTTTCATCGCGCCGGTCGTGAAATACGCCACGCAGGTCGTCTCGCACGCCACGCTCTATCACACGGTCGCGCGCGCCGGCGAAATGGCCCAGCGCGTCCCGCAGGGCCCCGTCTATGTGAATGTCGCGATGGAGGCGCTGCTGCACGCGTGGAGCCGGCCCGCGACGCTGGCGCCGATTCCCCCCGCCCCGCGCATGCAGGCGCTCGACGCAGACATCGCCGCCGTGGCGGACCTGTTGCGCAAGGCGCAAAATCCCGTCGTGGTGACCGAGACCGCCGGGCGCGATCCGGCCGCATTCGAGGCGCTCGTCGCGCTGTGCGACGCGCTCGCGTTGCCGGTGATAAACGCGCGGTCGAGCTATTTCTCGAACTTCCCCCACGATCATCCGATGTGGCAGGGCTATAACGATCTCGCGCCCTGCGAGGAGGCGGATCTCATTCTCCTCGTGAACGTGCGCACGCCCTTCAGCCCGCCTTCGCGCAGGCCGGGACGCGGTGCCATCGTCTGCATGGGCGAATATCCCCACAAGCACCATCTCGCCTATCAGGCGCTGCACGCCGACCATTATCTGGAAGGCGATTGCGCGACGGCCTTGCGCGCCCTTCTCGCCGCTGCGCGCCCGCATGCAAGCGAGGCGCAGACGATCGCCGCACGGCGCGCCCGCTGGAGCGCGGCCCATGACAGCCTGCGCGCGCGCCTGGCGGCCCAACGCGCGCAATCGCTGGCCGCACCCGACATCGACGCCGTGGCGCTGGCCGCGGTCGCGGCCAAACTCCTGCCTGCCGACGCCATCGTCTGCGACGAGACGATCACCCATATGCCGGCGATGCGCCCGCATCTGCCGCTCAACGCGCCGCGCTCCTTCTTCCGCGTCACAGGCGGCGCGCTGGGCCAGGGAATCGCGGCCGCGCTGGGCGCGAAACTCGCCGCGCCCGAGCGCCCCGTCGTCCTGTTCATCGGCGACGGCTCCTTCCTCTACAATCCCATCGTGCAGGCGCTGGGCGCCTCGAAAGCGCATAAGCTGCCGATCGTCATCGTGGTGTGCGACAACCGCCGCTACGAGGCCATGCGCAAGGGCCATGTGCTCTATTACGCCGGCGGCGCGGCGGAATCGTCGCGCCATCACCACGGCGTCGAGATCGAAGGGCCCGAATATCACGAGCTGGGGCGCAGTTTCGGCATGGCCGGCGAGAAGGCGGAGCGGCTCGCCGATCTCGAGCCCGCCTTCGCGCGCGCGCTGGCGCAGGCGCAGGGCGGCCGCACGGCGATCCTCAACGTCCAGCTCGTGAAATAGAAGCGCCGGTTTGGCGCATGCGGGCGGCGTGCTAGAAAGCCCGCAGGTCAAACCATGGAGAAAGACGTGCCTCGTCGCCATTTCGCGCGCGCCAGCGCCGCATCCTTCACCGCGTCCTTCGCCGCGTCTTGCGCCGCATCTTGCGCCGCATTGCTGTTCGTCGGCGCCGCAGGCCCTGCGCCCGCCTTCGCGCAGGACGTCGAGGCCTTCTACAAGGGCAAGACCGTGACGATCGTGATCGGCGCGGCGACGGGCGGGGGGTACGACACCTATGGCCGGCTCGTGGCGCGCCATATCGGGCGCCATATTCCCGGCGCGCCCGGCGTGACGCCCTCCAACTTGCCCGGCGCGAGCAGCAACGCCGCCGCCGCGCAGCTCGCCAGCGTGCTTCCCAAGGACGGCACCCAGATCGGCGCGATCTACGCCAGCGCGATGCTGGAGCCGCTGCTCGGCGACGCCGCGCGCATCAAGCACGATCCCAGCAAGTTCCAGAACCTCGGCTCCGCCAGCCGCGAGGTCTACGCCTGCGCCTTCCGCCCGGACGCGCCCGCCAAGACCTTCGCGCAGGCGCGCGAGGCGGAGATGATCCTCGGCGCAACGGCGGACGGCGGCACGAATGTCGACTTTCCGCTTGTCGCGCAGCATTTTCTCGACATGAAATTCAAGATCGTGCGCGGCTATAAGGGATCGCGCGAAGTCACGCTCGCGATGGAGCGCGGCGAGGTGCAAGGCGCCTGCGGCCTCGCGTGGTCCACGCTCTCGGTGCAATATCCCACGCTGCTGGAGACGAAACAATTCCTCGTCGTCGCGCAGGAGGACATGACCGGCGACGCGCGGCTCAACGCGCTGGGCGTGCCGGTGACGGGCGCCATGGCGAAGACCGACGCGGACCGGCAGGCGCTGGAGCTGTTTTATTCGCAAAACGTGCTCGGCCGCCCCTATGTGGTCGCCGCCGAAGTTCCCAAGGATCGCGTCGGCGCCTTGCGCAAGGCGTTTCTCGCGGCGCTGGCCGATCCCGAATTGCTGGCGGAAGCGCAGAAGATGCGCATCGAGATCACGCCCACGAGCGGCGAAGACGTCGAGAAGCTGATCGCGCGCCTCTATGCGACGCCCAAGGACGTGGTGGAGAAAGTGCGCACGACGCTGGGGCGCTGATCAATCCGGCGCGGGCTGCGCGGGCGCGCCGCGAAAGCCCGTCGCCAGAACGTAAAGCTCGGAGGAATCCGCCCGGCTCGCCTTCGGCTTCACATGCCGCACGGTCTGGTAATCGCGCTTGAGCGAGGAGAGCAGGTCGTTCTCCGAGCCGCCCTGAAAGACTTTCGCGACGAAGAATCCGCCCGGCGCGGTCACTTCGCGCGCGAATTCGGCGGCGAGTTCGGCAAGATGGATGATGCGCAGATGATCGGTCTTCTTATGGCCGGTCGTATTCGCCGCCATGTCGGACAAGACGCCCTGCGCGAGCCCGCCGTTCAGCCGGGAGCGCAGCCGTTCCGGCGCGGAAGGCTCGAGAAAATCCATCACCTCGAATTCGACGCCGGGCAGCGTTTCGATTTCGAGAATGTCGATGCCGATCACGCGGCCCCTGCCCTCCGCCGATTGCACCTTCTTGGCGACATATTGCGCCCAGCCGCCGGGCGCGGCGCCGAGGTCGACGATGCTCTGGCCCTGTTTGAACAGCTTGTAGCGCTCGTCCAGCTCCATGAGCTTGTAGACCGCGCGCGAGCGCCAGCCTTCCTGCCGTGCGCGCGCGACGAAGGGATCGTTGAGCTGGCGCTCCAGCCAGATCTTCGACGACAGCGTCCGCTTGCCGGCTGACTTCACGCGCACCTTGAGGGAACGTCCGCCCTCATGCCCGCTCACGCCGCCGCCGCCCTTGCCTCCACTCATGTCATTCAACTTTCACGGCGCGATGTCGCGCACTGGATCATGGCGCCAGACACCGTCGGCGCTCATCAATTGCACAAGAATGCCCTCGCGCAGGCCGCGGTCGGCGATGCGCATGCGCGGGGTGGGAAACGCGCGGCGGATCGCCTCGAGAATGGCGCAGCCGGCGAGGACGAGATCGGCGCGCTCATGCCCGATGCAGCCGTTGTCGGCGCGCTGCGCGAAGCTCATGCGGCGCAGCATGGCGACCGTCTCGCCCACGGCCTCGTCTCCCATCCACAAACCGTCGACGCGGCGCCGATCATAGCGCAGGAGGCCGAGATGCACGCCGGCGAGCGTGGTCACCGTGCCCGACGTGCCCAGCAGATGGAAGCGCTCGCAGCGCGCCTCGCCGGCCGTCTGCGCGACGAAGGGCACCAATGCTTCGGCCACATGCGCCACCATGGCCTCGAAGGCGGCGTCGTCCACATCATGGCCGCCGAATTTCTCCGCCAGCGTGACGACGCCCATTTGCAGCGACGTCCACGCGCGCACGCGCTCGCGCAGCGACGCGCCCGCTTCCTCGCCGGCGAGCCAGACGATTTCCGTGGAGCCGCCGCCGATGTCGAACAGAACCAGCGAGCGCGCCTCGCGATCGGCCAGCGCGGCGCAGCCGGCGGCCGCCAGATGCGCCTCGGTCTCGCGGTCCACGACTTCGAGATCCATGCCCACGTCTTCGCGCACGCGCGACAGGAATTCCCCGCCGTTCAGCGCCGCGCGGCAGGCTTCCGTCGCGATCAGGCGCGCGCGGGTGACGGCCTTGGCGCGCATCTTGTCGCGGCAGACCGCCAGCGCGCCCAGCGTGCGCTGGATCGCGCCCTCGCTGAGGCGACCGGAATGGGCGAGCCCCTCGCCCAGGCGCACGATGCGCGAAAACGCATCCACCACCCGAAACCCCTCATGCGTGGGGCGGGCGATCAGCAATCGGCAATTGTTCGTGCCCAGGTCAAGCGCGGCGTAGGTCTGCGACGGCCGACGGGCCGCGGCCGAATCCTCCGCCGCGCCCAGACCCGAGGAAGGGGGGCCGCCGCGCGGCGCGCCGGCGAACCCGCCTGCGGCCCCGGCCTCGACGGCGCCGGTCCAATGCCTCGACAATGAAAACTCCATGGCGCAACCGGCCGCAGCCGGGCGCTGTTCGTGCGAAATGTAAGCATGCGCCAAGGACGGCGCCAAGGCCAGCGAAAGAACGCCCGCCCCGACGCTTAACCGCCCCTTGGCCCCTGCGCTGCGCCGGCGGTTGACAGGGGCGGGGGCCACGCCTAAACAACGCCACGCCGGCGGGACGGTGCCCGCGCGAGCTTCGCGCGCCCCGTCCCTTTCCTTGCAAGCGCCTGATGCGGCGCTTCCTGGGGGATAGTTCAACGGTAGAACAGCGGACTCTGACTCCGTTAATCTTGGTTCGAATCCAGGTCCCCCAGCCAAGCCGTCATCCAAGCCTCCGGCGAATATCCGT
>CAIXDD010000490.1 GCA_903918155.1 uncultured Hyphomicrobiales bacterium | reverse complement strand
TGCCCGTCTTCGGGTCCGGCTTGCGGTCGCCCGACCAGACCACGTCATAGACTTTCTCCTGCAGCTCTCCCTTAGCATCCACCCAGCCCTTGACGATCTGATAGCGGTCGAGATTGGCGCCCACGGGATCTTTCAGCGCCGCCACGAGGAATGTGGGCGCCTTGCCGGCGGGCGCGGGCCCAAGGTCGCCGCCCATGGGCACGCCCTTCGTATAGCCGATCACCGCCGGGCTGCGCGTCATCGCATCGGCGGGTTCGAAATCGTAACTCGCGAAAAAGCGGACCAGCATTCTGGATCCGGTCGTGGCGTAGGTTTCCCTGCGCTCCATGGCGTCGAACAGCGCTTCGCGGGTGTTGTCGGTCGCCCAAACGGCGGCGTAGCCGGAGGCCGACGTCTCCCATTCGTAGATCGTGCCCGACTTGCCGCTGGCGAAGGGACGGCTCGTGCGCTCGGCGTCGGGCTCCATCGCAGAGGTCTTGCCGAAATAATTATCCTCCTCGACAGCCGTCAGCCCCGTGTGGCTGTCGGTGGAGCCGATCATGCCGAATTTATAAGGGTTCACCCCGGTCTCCGCCTCCAGCTTCAGGCCGAGCTGCAGAGCGGAGCGCGCATATTCATGCTGGAGCATCTCGGGCGCCTTGCCCACGGAGAGATCGAGGTTCCCCTTGTCCCACCGTTCGAAATTCGCGAACTCGTCGTTTGGCGAAAGAAACGGATGCGTCTCCCCGTCGCCCTTGATCTGCGTGACCTCGTAAAGCCTCTCCCATTTCGCGCGGATCTCGGCATAGGCGCGGTCGATGCGCTTGTCCGCGCCAGGCTCGATGATGGGAAACATGCGCCCGTTCGACAGATTGCCGTTATGCGCGATGGCGAGCACCCGGCCTCCCGTCTTGTCTTCATAACCCGCCATCCAATTCCACAGGTCGCGCGGATTGTCGCTGCCAAGCGGCGCCATCGTCGTATAGGACACGACGCGGCCCGCCTTGTCGCCGCCATCGCGAAAGATGATGTTGCGATGAAGATTATTGCCGCCTGTATTGGACGTCCATTCGTAACCGATGAACGCGGTGAAGCGGCCCGGTTCGTTCGCCTGCTCTGCGGCCCGCACGGTCTCGGCCCATGCGGAGCGATAGGGAGAACTGTCGGGCGCATACACCATCGCCTTATTCAGCTTGCCTTGCGAGAAGGCGACGATGATCTCGATCGCCGCATCGGCGCCCTTGCCCGAATTGATCATGTCGAACCAGCGACGGCCTTGGGAATCGGCAAGCAGATTCGGCTTGCCGGCGAGCAGATCCGGGAAGAAGCCCATATTGTCGGAATGGTCGGCCACGACCAGAAAATCGAGCGGCCGCCCGAGCTTCGCAGGTTGGCCGGAAGAGGCCGTCACCTGTTCGCCCTTGGCGAAGCGATAGGCGTCCGAAGGACCGATGCGCGCGCCAAACGCGCCGGCGTCGAATGAAAAGGACGTGTGCAGATGCGTATCCCCGAAAAAGGGCCGCGACGGAAAATTGCGGTTCGCATACGGCGAATAGGGCCGTTTCGCGGGAAAGATTTTCACCGCCGAGTCCTTCGTCAGCGTGCCCACGTCGCTCGCCCCGGTCTCCTGCGCGAAGGCCAGATGCGAAACGCCCAGAAGAAGACCGCTCAACAAGACTGCTTTTCTCATCGACATTCTCCGCTGTTCCTAGACTTGCGCCACGCGCTGGATGAGCCAAAACGTCGCGAGACTCCCGATCAGATAAGGCGGAACGAGCCGCCCCCAAGCCGGGAGCGGCGACCATGCGCGGCGCACGATCGCAGCGCCGGCCAGAACAAGAGCGACGAATGCGATTTGCCCGGCCTCGACGCCAAGATTGAAAAACAGCAGCGCCGCAGGAATGTTTCCCTCGGGAACGCCGATCTCGCTGAGCGCGCCCGCGAAGCCGAACCCATGCAGAAGACCGAAGGCGAAGGCCACAAGCCATGGCGCCCGCGCGGCGATCCCCCCGCGGCCCTCGCGCAGTTTGACGATCTCGCTCGCCACGAACACGATGGACAGGGCGATCACCGCTTCGATGGGCTTTTGCGGAACATGCACGAGGCCAAAAGTCACGGCCGCGAGCGTGAGGCTATGCGCCAAAGTGAAAGCGGTGACGGCGAAGAATAGCCGCCGCGTTCCGCGCGACAGAAAGATCAGACCGAGCACGAAAAGAAGATGGTCGAACCCGCTCAGGATATGCTCGACGCCCAAGGCGCCATAGGTCTTGGCCACCGAGACGGCGTTGGGACGTGCGGGCGCGACCGCCTGCGGCGCAGCCGGCGTGAGCCTTTGCGTCCACGCGCGGCCATCCAAATAATCTATGCGCAGAAGGGCGTCCGCGAGCGTCTTCTCCAATCCCTCGATCCGCAGCTGGCGACCCGCCAACGAACCGGGGATTCGGACTTTCCATGTCTGCACCATCGCATCTTTCGTGGGACGCGACAGAACCGGCGAAAGCCTTTCCACATCGCCAGACACGGATACGAACAGAGCGAGGCGCAAATCGCCCTGCATCGGCGTCTTGAACAAGACTTCAAAAACATCCGGCGCCTGTTCCCTGAAGGCGAGAAAGGCCGGCCGAACTTCATGGGCGTTGACCGGCGCAGGCGCAAGCAAGCCAAAACATGCGGCGCAGGCGACCGCCGCCCATAGAGGCCATCCGGGCCGCATGACACGTGGA
>CAIXDD010000489.1 GCA_903918155.1 uncultured Hyphomicrobiales bacterium | reverse complement strand
GTCCAGCGAATCGGGCAGGTAGCCGTCGGCGCCGAACAGCCCGCCGGTGGCCGATCCGAGCGCGCGGCTCTGCACCACCGACACGCGGCACATCTCGACCAGGCCCATGGTCAGCAGCGCGTAGTAAAAGCCGTCCATGCGCATCGCCGTTCCGGCCGAGGTCGAGCAGTTTGAGACTCGCGTCGCGGCCACGCCCGAGACCGTCCGCAAATTCGTCGGCTTCGGCGCTCAGGTCGCGGTGCAGGCGGGCGCGGGCCTCGCCTCGGGCGTAACCGACGCCGATTATCTGGCCGCCGGCGCCTCCGTGACCGCGAGCGCCGCCGAAACCCTCGCCGGGTCCGATCTCGTCCTCTCCGTCCGCCGTCCGGCGGCGGACGCGCTCGCCGGGGTCGCTCCCGGCTGCGCCGTCGTCTGCATCGCCGATCCCTATGGCGCGCAGGACGCGCTGTCGGCCTTCGCCGGCAAGGGCCTGCGCCTCTTCGCCATGGAGCTGATGCCCCGCATCACCCGCGCGCAGGTGATGGACGTGCTCTCCTCCCAGGCCAATCTCGCCGGCTATCGCGCGGTGGTGGACGGCGCTGGCGAATATGGCCGCGCCCTGCCGATGATGATGACCGCCGCCGGCACCGTGCCCGCCGCCCGAATCTTCATCATGGGCGTCGGCGTGGCGGGCCTGCAGGCCATCGCGACGGCGCGCCGCATGGGCGCCATCGTCACCGCCACCGACGTGCGCCCCGCCACCAAGGAACAGGTGGAATCGCTGGGCGCGAAATTCCTCGCCGTCGAGGACGAGGAGTTCAAACAGGCGCAGACCGCCGGCGGCTACGCCAAGGAAATGTCGGCTGACTATCAGGCCAAACAGGCCGCGCTCACGGCCAGCCACATCGCAAAACAGGACATCGTGATCACCACGGCGCTCATCCCCGGCCGGCCCGCGCCGCGCCTTGTGAGCGCGGACATGGCGGCCTCCATGCGCGCGGGCTCGGTCATCGTCGATCTGGCGGTGGAGCGCGGCGGCAATTGCGAATTGTCGAAGCCCGGCGAAATCGTCGTCACGCCCAATGGGGTCAAGATCGTCGGCCATCTTAACGTGCCCGGCCGCCTCGCCGCCACGGCCTCGGCCCTCTATGCGAAGAACCTGCTCGCCTTCGTCGAAACCATGATCGACAAGGAGAAGAAGGCCCTCGCCATCAATTTCGAGGATGAACTCGTGCGCGCCACATTGCTCGTCAACGACGGCGCCATCGTTCATCCGAATTTCCAGAAGGCGTAAGCCTTCGCCAGACCAGACCCGTGACAAGGGGGCGCGTCCATGGCCATTGATCCGTTCGTCTTTCAACTCGCCATCTTCGTTTTGGCGATCTTCGTGGGCTATTATGTGGTGTGGGCGGTGACGCCGGCGCTGCATACGCCGCTCATGTCCGTCACCAACGCCATCTCGTCGGTGATCGTCGTGGGAGCGCTGCTGTCGGTGGGCGTGGACGCGAGCGGGCCTGACGCGGGCGCCGCTTGGGCCAATCTCTTCGGCTTCATCGCGCTCATCCTCGCCTGCGTGAACATATTCGGCGGCTTCCTCGTCACCGAACGCATGCTCGCCATGTACAAGAAGAAGGGCTAGTCGCCATGAACGCGAATCTCGCAGCCCTTCTCTATCTCGTCTCCGGCGTGCTGTTCATCCTGTCGCTGCGCGGCCTGTCCTCGCCGGCCAGCTCGCGGCAGGGCAATGTGTTCGGCATGATCGGCATGGGCGTCGCGGTCGTCACCACGCTCGCCTATAGCCCGCCTTCGGGCGCGTTGAGCTGGGTCATCCTGCTCTGCGGCGTGGCGATCGGCGGGGGCGTCGGCGCTTGGCGCGCGCGCACCGTGCAGATGACGGCGATGCCGCAGCTCGTCGCCTTTTTCCACGCGCTGGTCGGCCTCGCCGCCGTGCTGGTGGCCGCCGGCGCGCTCAATGCGCCGCAGGCCTTCGGCATCGGCGCGCCGGGCGCGATCCGCGCCGCCAGCCTCATCGAAATGGCGCTGGGCGCGGCCATTGGCGCGATCACCTTCACGGGCTCCATCATCGCCTTTCTGAAGCTCGACGGCCGCATGTCCGGCAAGCCGATCATGCTGCCCCATCGCCATCTCATCAATATCGGCCTCGCCATCTGGCTTCTGCTCGTCATCATCGGTTTCGCGATGAGCGCGAACCAGCCGTTGTTCTGGCTGATCGTGGCGATCTCTTTCGCGCTGGGCGTGTTGCTCATCGTGCCCATCGGCGGCGCGGACATGCCGGTCGTCGTGTCGATGCTCAATTCCTATTCGGGCTGGGCGGCGGCGGGCATCGGCTTCACGCTGGGCAATCTCGCGCTCATCGTCACGGGCGCCCTCGTGGGCTCGTCGGGCGCGATCCTCAGCTACATCATGTGCAAGGGCATGAACCGCTCCTTCGTCTCCGTCATTCTCGGCGGCTTCGGCGGCGACAGCGAGGCGGTCGCCGGCGCGGTGGAGACGCGCCCCGTGAAACAGGGTTCGGCGGAAGACGCCGCCTTCATCATGAAGAACGCCTCGAAGGTCATCATCGTGCCGGGCTATGGCATGGCGGTGGCGCAGGCCCAACACACGGTCTACGAGATCACCAGGCATCTGCGCGAGAAGGGCGTTACCGTTCGCTTCGGCATTCAT
>CAIXDD010000488.1 GCA_903918155.1 uncultured Hyphomicrobiales bacterium | reverse complement strand
CTGAAAATGATTTCTCCGAATTGATGCCCCTCGCATCCAAAGAGACGAAAAATGCGAAAAGTCCTTCATCCGAG
The DNA here is from genome assembly GCA_903918155.1 of uncultured Hyphomicrobiales bacterium. Classification (GTDB taxonomy): domain Bacteria; phylum Pseudomonadota; class Alphaproteobacteria; order Rhizobiales; family Beijerinckiaceae; genus Terripilifer. Next base: position 1,960 of record CAIXDD010000488.1, on the reverse strand, counting down.
CGCGCTATATTTAAATTGTATTCCAACGGGATTGTTTCAGCTCGTGATGAATGGACAACGAATTTAAATGCGGAAACACTTTCGGAAATTGTTTTTACATTTTGTGAAATCTACAAGTCAGAGCAGGAAAGATGGCTAGAGAACCAGAAAAAAGCGCGAAAAGATAAGAAAGAATCAAGAGAATCTCTGCGTAACTTTGTTAGTCGTAAGATCAAATGGACCGAAGAGTTAGAACGTCATTTGGAAAAAGGGAGTCAAATTCCCTTCTCTAAAGCATTAATCCGCATTGGAGCTGATAGGCCATTCGTTAAACTATACACCTACTACGCGGAAGTAATTACCCATCGAATATATCAACAGGACAGCATATTTCCCATTCGTGGCTCTTGGTTCAATCAAGCAATCGGCTTCAGCGGTCTGTCATCGGCGAAACCTTTTCAGACATTAGCCGTCAATTGCATTCCGTCGTTTGACTTACTCGAAAAAACTCAGTTTCTGCCCCGTTATTCCTACTCACCTAAAGGCGCCCGCAGCGACAACATCACGAACTGGGCGCTGAACAAGCTCATCGCCCATTATGGCAAGAACGCCGGCGGGCGGGGGAAGAAGGCGCGCGAGATCACCAAGGACGCCATTTTTCATTACGTCTACGCCGTCCTGCATGATCCGATCTATCGCGAGAAATATGCGCATAATTTGAAACGCGAGTTTCCTCGCATCCCGCTTTATCCTGATTTCTGGCGGTGGGCCGACTGGGGCGAGCGGCTGATGAACCTGCACATCGGATTTGAAAGCGTGACGCCATGGCCGCTGCAACGGGCGGACGCGCCTGATCAGAAATCGCGCGCCGCCAAAATCGCTCCCAAAACGATTTTGCGCTCGGACCACGAGAACGGGATCATCGTTCTGGACAGCGAAACGCAATTATCGGGCGTCCCCGCCGCCGCTTGGAAATATCGACTGGGCAATCGCACGGCGCTCGACTGGATTCTTGACCAGCACAAGGAAAAGACGCCGAAAGACCCGACGATCCGCGAAAAGTTCAACACGTATCGCTTCGCCGACCATAAGGAGAAGGTGGTGGACCTTCTCATGCGCGTGACCCGAGTGAGCGTCGAGACGACCGAGATCGTCGAAGCGATGAACGACGTCCCAAGAGAACAGAGTCCGGATTGATCCCCGCCTCAGCGGGCGAGGAATTCGCTCGCCTCGAAGATCGCGGCGAAGGGCACGCCCCTGGCGGCGTAAAATTCCTTCGCGCCGTCCTGCCGGTCGACGATGGTGACGACCAGCGCGATCGTCGCCCCCTCCTCCGCGCAGGCCTGCGCCGCCTTCCACGCGCTTTCGCCCGTCGTCGTCACGTCCTCGACGATGACGATGGTCTTGCCCGCGAGCGTCTCGCCCCGGCGCAGGCCTTCGACGAGCTTCTTGGCGCCATGGCCCTTGGGCTGCTTGCGCACGAAAAAGCCATAGAGCGGCGCGCCGGCCTGAAACGAATGCTGGCAAAGCGCGCCGGTGATCGGCACCGCGCCCATTTCGAGCCCGCCCACATGGGTGGCGCCGGAGCTGGCGACCTTGGCGAGCACCGCCTTGGCGATCAGCGCCGCGCCTTCGGGATGCAGCATCGAGGGCTTCATGTCGAAATAGAAATCGCTCTCCTTGCCGGAGGCCAGCGTCACCTTGCCGCGCCCGAAGGAGCGCTCGAAAACGATGTCGGCGAGGCGGGCGCGCTCGGATGCGGTCAGATCGACGCTCATGGCGGAACTCACTTTGACGAAGGGGGACAAGCCGTCGCGCACTCAACAGAAGCCGCGCGGCGGGGTCAATCGGGCGGGGTTCCGTTTTCCCGCAGAACTTCGCCCGCCAGATAAAGCGACCCGCAGATGAGCAGGCGCGGCGGGCGCGGCCAGGGCCGGGCGGCCAGCGCGTCGAGCGCTTCGGCCAGACCCGCGCAGGCGGT
>CAIXDD010000487.1 GCA_903918155.1 uncultured Hyphomicrobiales bacterium | reverse complement strand
TAGCAACAGGGGAGAGGCGTGAGCGCCGCAGACAGGGAGAAAGCTGTGCGACGCGCCACATATTGCGCAGCGGCAATGCGCCAGCCGCATTCCTGATGTTGATATTGGCGGTCTACGACGCCGGAATAGGGTCGGATCACCGCTCATGAGGATTTTTTTCGAATTGGTTTCCGAAAACTTACCCGGAGCATTGCGTTTAGCGCATGGCTGATCCGACAAAACGGCTCTGGTGTTTTGCGCCGCACAAAAGCATATTGCATCGCATGAGAGCGGCATGGCCGCAGCTTTTCCCCCGAAGGCCGCCCCCACGGCCGTGCAGAGAGAAAAAAATGTCCATCAAGTCGTTGGTTTCCTGGATCGAGTCCTGGCGTCGCTACCGCGCCGCCGTGACGCAGCTGGATCAGCTCACCGATCAGGATCTCGCCGAACTCGGCCTGTCCCGCGGCGAGATCCCCTCCGTCGCCCGCGAGAGCGCCGGCCTCTGACCCTGGTTTAAGCGCGGAGCCTCCCCTCCCTCAGACTCCGCGCCTGACGCGCCCGCCGGTCCTCCCCCGGCGGGCGCTTTAGTTTTCGCCCCGCCCCGCGGTCGCGCCCGCCCTTTGGCCCGCCCGCCTTGACGCGCCGCGCGCGCGGTGGGCACAAGGGCGCATGCTCCCCATTCAGATCATCGGCGGCGGTCTCGCCGGCTCGGAGGCCGCCTGGCAGATCGCCCAGGCCGGCGTTCCCGTGCGCCTTCACGAAATGCGCCCGCAGCGGCCCACGCAGGCCCATCGCACCGACGGGCTCGCGGAGCTTGTCTGCTCGAACTCCTTCCGCTCGGACGATTCCGACCAGAACGCCGTCGGCCTGATCCATTGGGAGATGCGCCGGCTCAATTCGCTCATCATGGCCTGCGCCGACGCCCATCAGGTGCCCGCCGGCGGCGCGCTCGCCGTGGACCGCGACGGCTTTTCGCAAGCCGTCACGCGCGCGCTCGAGTCCCATCCCCTCATCGAGATCGCGCGCGCGGAGGTTCCCTCCCTCGCGCAGATCGAGGGCGACGTCGTGATCGTCGCCACCGGGCCGCTCACATCCGAAGCGCTGGCGGCCGAGATCGCCGGATTGACCGGCGAGGAGGGCCTCGCCTTTTTCGACGCCATCGCGCCCATCGTCCATCGCGAATCCATCGATATGGGCGTGGCGTGGATGCAATCGCGCTACGACAAGACGGGACCGGGCGGCACCGGCGCCGATTACGTCAATTGCCCGATGAACAAGGAGCAATATGACGCCTTCATCGACGCGCTGATCGCGGGCGAGAAGACGAGCTTCAAGGAATGGGAGGGCACGCCTTATTTCGACGGCTGCCTGCCCATCGAAGTGATGGCGGAGCGCGGGCGCGAAACGCTGCGCCACGGACCCATGAAGCCGATGGGGCTCACCAATGCGCACGACCCCGCCGTGAAGCCCTATGCGGTCGTGCAATTGCGCCAGGACAACGCGCTGGGCACGCTCTACAACATGGTCGGCTTCCAGACGAAACTGCGTCACGGCGAGCAGGCGCGCGTGTTCCGCATGATCCCCGGCCTTGAACGCGCCGAATTCGCGCGGCTGGGCGGGCTGCATCGCAACACCTATCTCAACTCGCCGCGCCTGCTCGATCCGCTGCTGCGCCTCAAGAGCGATCCCCGCATTCGCTTCGCGGGCCAGATCACCGGATGCGAAGGCTATGTGGAGAGCGCCGCCATCGGGCTCGTGAGCGGACTCGTCGCCGCCTGCGAGCGGCAGGGACGCGCCTTCGCGCCGCCCCCGCCCACAACGGCGCTGGGCGCGCTGATCGGCCACATCACCGGCGGCCATGTGGAGACCATCGACGCAGGGCCGCGCTCCTTCCAGCCGATGAACGTGAATTTCGGCCTGTTTCCCCCGCTCGCCGAGCCCGTGAAGGCGCCGGACGGCAAGCGCCTGCGCGGCCCGGAGAAAGCGGCGGCGAAAAAGCGCGCGCTCACCGCCCGCGCCAAACAGGATCTCGACGCATGGGCGCGCGGCGCGACCGGCGCGTGAGCCTTTCAGCTTCGGCTTAACCTTAAAATAACCGCTCCGGCGAATAATCTCCCTGTTTCATC
>CAIXDD010000486.1 GCA_903918155.1 uncultured Hyphomicrobiales bacterium | reverse complement strand
CTTCATCATGAAGAACGCCTCGAAGGTCATCATCGTGCCGGGCTATGGCATGGCGGTGGCGCAGGCCCAGCACGCGCTGCGCGAAATGGCGGATTTGCTGAAGGCCGAGGGCGTCGAGGTGAAATACGCCATTCATCCCGTGGCCGGCCGCATGCCCGGCCATATGAACGTCCTGCTCGCCGAGGCCAATGTGCCCTATGACGAAGTCTTCGAGCTTGAAGACATCAATTCAGAATTCGCGCAGGCGGACGTCGCCTTCGTGATCGGCGCCAATGACGTGACCAATCCCTCCGCCAAGACCGATCCGAAATCGCCGATCTTCGGCATGCCGATCCTCGACGTGGAGAAGGCGAAGACCGTGCTCTTCATCAAGCGCGGCATGGGGTCGGGCTATGCGGGCGTCGAGAACGAGCTGTTCTTCCGCGACAATACGATGATGCTGTTCGCCGACGCCAAGAAGATGGTGGAGACCATCGTCAAGTCGTTGGGCCATTAGGCGCGAGCCCGAACGGGCGCGCGCAGGACCGCTCACGCGAACCGCTCACGCGAACCGCGCCCGCCGGACCGCGCCCGCCGGACCGCGCGGGCCGCGAAGCGCGCGCGTCTCACACGCCCTTTTTGGCGAGCGCCTGTCCGATCTCCTGCAGGATGGCGGGATCGTCGATCGTGGCCGGCGTCGACCATTCGTCGTGATCGGCGATTTTCTTCATCGTGCCGCGCAGTATCTTGCCTGAGCGCGTCTTGGGCAGGCGCTCCACCACCACCGCGGTCTTGAAGGCGGCGACGGGGCCGATCTTGTCGCGAACCAGCGCGACGATCTCTTTCTCGATCTCCGCCGGATCGCGCGCCACGCCCGCCTTCAGCACCACGAAGCCCAGCGGCGCCTCGCCCTTGAGCTGATCCTTCATGCCGATCACCGCGCATTCGGCGACATTGGGATGGGAGGCGAGAACCTCCTCCATGCCGCCGGTGGACAGGCGATGGCCTGCGACATTGATGATGTCGTCGGTGCGGCCCATGATGTAGAGATAGCCGTCCGCGTCGCGATAGCCTGCGTCCGCCGTTTTGTAATAGCCGGGGAATTCGGCGAGATAGCTTTCCGCCATGCGTGAATCGTCGCCCCAGAGCGTGGGCAGGCAGCCCGGCGGCAGCGGCAGCTTGATGACGATGGAGCCCATCTTGCCGTCCTCCACGGGCCGCGAGGCCTCGTCGACGATCTGCACGTCATAGCCGGGCATCGGCACGGTGGGCGAACCATGTTTGATCGGCAGAAGGCCGAGCCCCACGGGATCGCCGACGATGCACCAGCCCGTCTCCGTCTGCCACCAATGATCGACCACCGGCACGCCGAGAATCTTTTCCGCCCACGCCACCGTGTCGGGATCGGCGCGCTCGCCGGCGAGGAAGAGCGTGCGCAGCGTCTTCGTGGAATAGCGCGCGAGATGGCTCGCGTCGGGATCTTCCTTCTTGATGGCGCGGAAGGCGGTGGGCGCGGTGAAGAGCGCGACGATGCCGTGCTCCTCGATCATGCGCCAGAAGGCGCCGGCGTCGGGCGTGCCGACGGGCTTTCCTTCATAGACGACCGTGGTCGCGCCATGCAGAAGCGGCGCATAAACGATATAGCTGTGGCCGACCACCCAGCCCACGTCTGAGGCCGCCCAGAAGGCCTCGCCGGGCTCGATCCCGTAGAGGTTCTTCATGGTCCATTTCAGCGCCACCATATGGCCGCCGTTGTCGCGCACCACGCCTTTGGGAACGCCGGTCGTGCCGGACGTATAGAGGACGTAGAGCGGATCGGTCGCCGCCACTTCCACGCAGGGCGCGCTGTCGCCGGCGGTTTTCGCCGCCTCCATCAGGCTCGCCCAATCATGGTCGCGCCCCTCGATCATGCCCGCCTGTTCCTGCGGGCGCTGCAGCAGCAGCACGCCCTGCGGCTTCTCGTTGGACAGGCGGATCGCCTCGTCGAGCAGCGGCTTGTATTTCACGATGCGGCCCGGTTCGATTCCGCAGGAGGCGGTGAGCACCAGTTTCGGCTTGGCGTCGTCGATGCGCGTGGCCAGTTCCTTGGCCGCGAATCCGCCGAACACGACCGAATGAACGGCGCCGATGCGCGCGCAGGCGAGCATCGCCATCACCGCTTCGGGAATCATCGGCATATAGACGATGACGCGATCGCCCTTCGCGACGCCGAGCTTGCGCAGGACGGCTGCGAGCCGCGCCGTCTCCTCGCGCAATTGCGCATAAGTATAGGCGCGCTTGGCGCCGGCGACGGGGCTGTCGTAGATCAGCGCGGTCTGCGCGCCGCGTCCCCCGTCAGCATGGCGGTCGAGCGCGTTGTGGCAGGTGTTGCAGGTCGCGTCGGGAAACCAGCGGCCATAGACGCCGGCGGATGCGTCGAAGATCTTTTGCGGCGGCTTGATCCAGTCGATCTCGCGCGCGGCCTGCGCCCAGAACGCCTCGGGATCGGATTTCCAGGCTCCATAGACTTCATGATACCGGCTCGACATCGCTTCCTCCATCCGCAGGCGGATTTCCGGCGCGACTTTCGCGGCTCCGCCCGCCCATGGCAATCGAGGCGTCCTTAGCTTTTCGGCCTAAGCGGAAGGGCGGTTGGCGGCCGGCGGGCGGAACAGGGGCGGGGCGCAAGGAAATCTTCAATCCTTGGGCGGAAGATGGATCGTCTTTTCTCGATGCGGTTTCATCCATGTCTTTATCGCATGCGTTGCGCATGCCGCCTGCGCGCTCGGCGCTGGCGCGGCAATTGGGCTCTTTCGCGCTTGTGGGCGGGCTGGGCTTTGCGGTCGATCTGGCGGCCACACTCGCGCTGACGCAGGGGGCCGGCCTGCCGGCGATGACGGCGAAGCCCGGCGGCATTTTCTGCGGCCTCTTCGTCACCTTCCTGCTCAACCGGCGCTTCACCTTCCGCTCGCGCAGCCCCGCCGTCCTGCGCGAGTTCCGCCGCTATGCGCTGGCCTGCGGAGCCGCGCAGGCGACCAATTACGCCGCGTTCAGCCTCGCCTTCTGGATCCTGGCGACGCTGGGGCCGGATCTGCCGCAGGCGGCTGGCGTGGTCGTCGCCTCGATCTTCGGTTCGGGCCTGTCGGCGGGCGTCACCTTCACGCTGGCCAAACTTTACGCCTTTCGCTGAGGCGTGACGAAAAGGGCTTCGCGGCGGCCCCGCCGCGGCCTATGGCTGGGCGATGATCGACGATTGGGTCTTCTACGCCTTCGCCGTCCCCTCCGTGATCCTGCTCGGGCTGGGCAAGGGCGGATTCTCCGGCCTGGGCCTCCTGTCCTTTCCGCTGATGGCGCTGGTGGCGCCGCCGCTACAGGCGGCCGCCATCGTCCTGCCCATTCTCATGGTGCAGGATCTCGTCGGCGTCTGGGCGTTCCGGCGGGAATTCGACCGCGAGAATCTGAAATTGCTCGCCCCGGGCGCGCTTGCGGGGCTGGCGGCGGGCTATGTCTTCGCGAAATCCGTCTCCAATTCCGCGATCCTCCTGCTCGTGGGGCTGATCTCGGTCCTGTTCGTGGTCTGGCAAGCGCTGGGGGCGCGGCGCGGCGCCTTGAGCCCGGCGCGGGCGCGGCGCGGACCGGCGACCTTCTGGGGCCTCGTCTGCGGCTTCACCAGTTTCGTCGCCAATGCGGGCGGGCCGCCCTTCCAGGTCTATCTGCTGCCCCAGCGTCTGCCGCCGCGCCTCTACGCGGGCACGTCCACCATGTTCTTCACGGCCGTGAACTACCTGAAATTTCCCGCCTTCTTCCAGCTGGGCCAGATGAATGCGGGCAATCTGCTCACCTCCGCCGCGCTGTTCCCGCTCGCGATCCTGTCCGTGTCCGTCGGGATCTTTCTAGTGCGCCGCGTCTCGGCCCAGCGCTTTTATCCCATCGTCCTGGGCCTGACCTTCGCCGTGGGGTTGAAGCTTGTCTATGACGGGGGCCGCGAATTGCTAGGCCAAGCTGGGCCTTAAGCCCGCGTCGAATTGTATATTTCAGCTTTACAATCCTGAGCAAAAGCGCAAGATCGGACAAAGACGTCTAACACGGATGCGCAGGATGTCGGCGGGACAGGCACTCAAGCTTAAAACGGGCGGGCTCGAGACAGGCGAGCTCGAGACAGGCGAGCTTGCGGCGCGCGACATTTCCCTTGCGGCGTCGCTGGAGGTCGCGCGGGAAAGCCTGACGCGGGCCGCTGCGGAGATGGAGCGGGCCGCGGGCGCGCTGGAGCTGGCCCAGCAGAGCGCGGCGGGTGACGCCCGTGGTCGGCTGGCGCTGATGGCCGAAGTCGTCAGCACGCAAAAAGACCTCGCCGCCGGCCTCGCCGTGCTCGCCCGCACGGCGCCGGAAGGCGGCCTCGACCTGTGCCTCGCCAGCGCCGCCTTCGGCCGCGGTCAGGACGCGCCCGGCGCGCATTGACGCCCGGCGCGCATTGACGCCCGACGGCGCGCGCTTCGCTGGCGCGCAGTCATCAGGCGCGCTTTCGCGCAAACCTTCAGCGCAAACCTTCAGCGCAAGCCTTCAGCGCACGCTCTTCCGCGCAAGTTCTTGCGCGCACGCCTTCAGCGCACGCTCTTGCGCGCATGCGGCGCAGTCTCACGATCCGGCGCAGTCTCGCGCGTGCGGCGACGCGCTGGGCGGGTCGGATTCAGCGAGCCGAAAGGGCCGGAAACCCGCTAGTGCAGGGTGTTTTGCGCGCGCAGCTTGGCGATTTCGTCTTTGAGGAGCAGCTTCTTCCGCTTGAGTTCGGCCACTCTGGCCGGATCATGAAGCTTCGTGCTTTCGATCTCTTTTTCCAGCGCCCGGTGGCGGCGCTCGAGTTCCACGAGATGGTTCTGCAACGACATCCGACAACTCCCTTCAGGGATTGGACTCAAACATGATGCCACAAGTATGACTGACCACAAGGAGTATGCCGCGCGGACATGAATGAATTTTCCTCATGCCCGCGCGAAAGCGCGCGAAGCTCGCCAAAGGGCATGCGGGCTGGGGCGCGGGCCGGGCGGGCGGCGATTCGCCAGCCTTGACCCTGCGTCGGGCCTCCTGTAAGCTGCGCGCAAGTTTATATCAGGCAATGGAACAGGCGCCTCTTGATGCACGCGCACGGCTCAGCGACCTTCGCGGCGAACGCCGCGGTAGTAGACATCGCGCCAGGACCGGGACGGCATTAGCCGGCTTCCCGCAATGGCGCGCGACCAGGCCCCTCGGAGGGCCTTTTTTATTGCCTTGAACGCAACGCAACGGACCGAGTGACGGAGACGGAAATGGCCAAGCAGATGACCGGAGCGGAAATGGTGATCGAAGCCCTCAAGGATCAGGGCGTCGACACGGTGTTTGGCTATCCCGGCGGCGCTGTTCTGCCGATCTATGACGCGCT
>CAIXDD010000485.1 GCA_903918155.1 uncultured Hyphomicrobiales bacterium | reverse complement strand
ATGACGAACGATCATCGCCGGTCATGGACTCAACGCCACGCGTTGCGCACGCTATGAAGGCTGTTCATCCGGGGCTTGGATGCGTGGGCCGTATGTTTCGACGCTGACGCATCCTGACCGAATCGTCAGGAGCCCAAGCATGCGCGAAGGGCGATGAATGGTCGAGCCCTGTTCAGGCGGCGCGCGTCCTTGCGCGCGTTCGCCGCCCCATCGGGAACGTGTCAGGCCGGGACGTTCCCCTGCGCCGCCGGCGCAAGGGACATCGTCTCCAGCGAGGCGATGAGACGTTCGAGCCGCGTTCCGCGATCGTCGGCTTGCGCTGCGAGGCGCGCCTGCAGAATCGCATCGGCCAGATGGGCGGGCGCGATCCGCCCCGCAAGTCCGGGCGCGATCAGAGCATCGACGATCAGCCGCCAGTTTCGATGTCCGCGCGCCCAGGTGTCGCCATAACCCTTGATGAGCTGCGCCGTGAGAACGATCTCATGGGCTGCGGCGGCGTTTATGCGCAAAGCGCGCTCGACCGCCGCGAGCCATTCGTCGATCCACGCCTTTTCCTCGGACGCGCGCAAGGAGACCGGCCTCAATCGCCGCAGACCCGACAGCGTTTTCATTTGAAGGAAACCCGCAAGCCCCGACGTGCGCACGCGCAACGGCGCCGAGACATGCTCCAGACCCGCCCAAGCGGCCAGACGCAACAGGCCGCGCCCCGCCGGAGCCGGCAGCATCGAAAACAGCTCATAGAGACCGGGCTTGAGATATTCGGTGACATGGACGATGTCGCCTTTGCGCGCCCGCGATTCCGCCTTCACCCGCGCAAGCCGGGCGTCGCGGATTTTAAGCTGCGCGACGCGCGCCACGTCTTCGCTCGACATGCGCAAAGCAAGATGACGGGCGAGTTCGCCAAACGTCTCCGCGCTCATGCCAGGCATGGTCTTGAAGCGCGCGAGACGCTCCAGATAGGCTAACGCGTAGCGCTCGCTTTGAAAGTCGGCCAGTCGTGCGAGTCCCGCACGCACGAGGACGCGCGTCTCGGCGGAGCAGCCCGCCAGAAAATCCCCAGCGAAGGGAAAGTCGCCGCCCGTGGGCGCGACATTGGCGGTTTCTTCGCCGGGCGCCGGCGCTTCGTCATAGGCCAGCCCCGCGTCGAAGCCGCGCAGATTGGCGGAAACCGCCCGCCCGTCCTGCTCGATCTTGCGCCGACACGCGTCCGCGGACAGACCCAACATCTGGGCCGCGACCCCAAAGAGGACGGCGTTGAGATGCGAGCCGGCCTTGGCGGCCAGAGCGTCGAAATCGGCGATGCGGCGCGATTTCGAAAAACGTTCGACCGCGCTCAGGATGAGGTCCGAATCGGCTCGCCCGTCGGCCAGCGCGATCTTCTCCGTGATCGTATAGACGCGCCGTTGGGGAACGATTGTCATCGTCCGGTCGGGCGTGACGAAGCCCGCCTGAATCAGGCGGCCCGCCTCGAGCAATTCCGTTGCGATGAAAAGATCGATTTCGCCGGGCGTCGGCGCCAGCGCGAGCACGGGACTCAGTCCCTCGTCGCGGACCATTTCAATGTAATAGGTCGTGCTGCCCGTGCGCTGGGCGACGCCGGGAACGGATGTGCGTTGCGCGACATAGCCGCATGCGAGAGCTGAATCGACGATCCAGCTTGCGAGCACGCCGCCGCCTTCCCCGCCCAGAGCGGCGATGAGAATCCGAACCGGCCCATTCATGTGAGGGCCGCCCCGCCGAGCCAGCGTATAATTCTGGTCTCGATCCGCTGCTTCAGTCGATCGCGCCATGACGGATTCTGAACCACGTCGATCTGCGCGAAGCTCGGACATAATTGCGCCGCGTGCGAGACTTCGCCGCACACGCCGCAGCCCACGCAATCATTGTTCACATGCACCACGGGATCCTTGCGCAAGGGATCTTCGCTGGATTTCAACGTCAGCGACGGGCAGCCCGACAGGCGAATGCAGGAATGATCGCCCGTGCATGTCTCCGGATCCACCCAGAACCGGGTGCGAACCACGCGACGCCCATCGGCGACCGCTTTTGCGTTGAGCGGACGAATGCGTCTTTGCCGCGCCAATTGGCATTCGCCGTCGGCGATGATGACCTCGAGCCCCTTGCCCCGCGACAGGATCTTCGAGCGCAGGGTCTTGATCATCTTTCCGATGTCATAGGTCCGCACGCGCGTGATGGAGGCGACTCCCATGCCGCGCAAGGTGCGCTCGATATCGGCCTCGCCGCCGCGCCCGTCGGGGCTTGGCGCGCTGGAGGGCACATCCTGCGCGCCGGTGGCGCTGGTGTAGCCGTTTTTCATGACGATCAGCACGCCCTCGTTGCGATTGAACATCGCGCCGGCGACGCCGGTCAGAAGGCCGTTATGCCAAAATCCTCCGTCACCCATGATGCTCACGGGCTTGCGCGCCTGCAGATTGGAGACCGCAGCGGCGGAGGCCAGCGACATTCCATAGCCGAGAATCGAATTGCCTTGATCGAACGGCGCGAATGTCGCGAGCGCATGGCAGCCGATATCCGCCGCCACATGTGTGGGCCCGATTTCATTCTTCAGGATTTTCATTGCGGAGAAGACCGGCCGCTCCGGGCAGCCCGTGCACAGGCCCGGCGGACGCGCGGGCAAGGGCGCGCCAAGCGCCTCGCGCACCGTCTTCTCGTGTCGCTCAAGACCGCTGAGCCAGGTTTCCAGTGCCTCGTTGGGCTCCCCGCCCGCCCGCAGGAAGGCCGCGAGGCCCTTGCCGATGACGCGTTGCGTATATTCGCCGCCCATGGGCAGGACGTCTTTGCCATAGATGCGCGTTTGCAGATCCGCCTTGCGCAGGATCTGGCCGATGGCCTGCTCCAGATAATCCGGCTGTCCTTCCTCGATGACGAGGACGGCCTTCTTCCCCGCGCAGAAAGCCTCGATCTGCTTTGGCGCGAGCGGATGGGTGACGTTGAGGATGAGCGCGGGGAGCTTGCTGTTTCCGTGGATGTCCGAAAGGCCCGCCGCCTCCAGCCGGGAGTTCAGGGCGTTGAACAAGCCGCCCTGCACGATGACGCCCAGATCATGGGTCGCCGGTCCGCGAATTTCATTGAGCTGGTTCTCGATGATGAAATCGCAGGCGGCCGGGAGGCGTCGCTCAAACTTGTCGTTCTCTTGCGCGAAGGTGACCGGGGGATGCGCGAGCTTCATATATTCGAATTCGGCCGGTGCCTCGATGCGCTGCTTTGCGGAGAAAGAGGCCGGCTTGTTGGCTTTCGTCTGGAACGAGCCGAACATGTGACAGGCCCGGATGCGCAGCTCCAGCATCACGGGAGAATTCGAGGCTTCGGACAATTCGAAGCTCTTCTCGACGAGACGCGCGATATTGGCGATGTCCGGCCTTGGATCGACGAGCCAGATCGAGGATTTCAGCGCGAAGGCATGCGTGCGTTCCTGAATGACGCTGGCGCCTTCCCCGTAATCTTCGCCCACGATGATCAACGCCCCGCCCTTGACGCCGGGCGAGGCGAGATTTGAAAGCGCATCGGCGGCGACATTCGTGCCGACGATGGATTTCCAGGTGACCGCGCCGCGCACGGGATAATTGATCGACGCGCCGAGCATGGCGGCCGCAGCCGCTTCGTTCATGCAGGGCTCCACATGAACGCCGAGCCGGGTCATCTCGTCTTTGGCTTCGACGAGCACGTCAAGCAAATGCCCGACCGGCGCGCCCTGATAGCCGCCGACATAGGAAACGCCGGATTGCAGCAAGGCTTTCGTGACGGCGATGATCCCTTCGCCGCGGAAGGTTTCGCCCTCCGAAAGCGTAAGGCTTTCGATCTCCCGCTTGAAAGAAATCTCCGCCATGCGCGTCGCCTCGCTTATTTGGTGTTGACGATGCGCGTCAGCGTCGCAAGAACGTCCGGACTGACCTTGGCGAGCGAGGCGAAGATTTCCTTGCCGCGCTTCGCATCCACGAAGGAATAGGGAAGGCCGTTCATCTGCACCGACTTGTCGATGAAGTCCTTGTCCCGCGCCGCATCCGCATAGGCTGAGCGAAGGGCGTCGAGAGCCTCGGCCGGCGTGCCCGCCGGCGCCAGTCCCACGAATGTCAGCTCGCCGATCTGCTCGATCAGCCAGTTCGTCGCATCCCACGTCGGACCCGACGGCGGCTTGCCGTGGATTTCACGATAGAGATCGGGAAAAGCCGGCATTTCGGTGATGAAAGGATTGGGCGTGAACGCGCCGGACTTATCGACGCTCACGAGATAGCCGACGCCGATTCCGCGCCCTGACCGGATATATTCGCTGTTGCGGCCGCGAAACGTGGTGATGCTCGTGGAGTGAAAATTCACCTCGCCGCGCTGCAAGGCGAGGAACACGTCGCTCCCGCCCTTGTAGCCGATGATCATCTTGTTTTTGATGCCGAGCACTTCAAGCGCCAGATGGGCGAGAAGGCCGGAAGGATCGGTCGGATTGAGCGCGCCCACGACAAGGGTTTCGGCCTTTGCGATATCCGCCGGCTTCTTCAATCCATCGGGGATCGCGGAGGCGTTGGCGTAGAGAACGCGCGTGTCGCCGGTTCCGCCGAGAAACTCGAAGTTCTCGTAGCGCGCGCGCATGTTGGGCAGTTTCAACGCCTGCGCGAGCGGATCCCACGGGCCCCAGAGGAAGGTGAGTCCGTCGGGCTTGGCCTTCTCCGACACGAAATTGGTCGCGATGAGGCCGCCCGCCCCGGGCATGTTCTGGACGATGATGGTGGGCGAGCCCTTGAGATGCTTCTGCATATATTGGGTGAACATGCGCGCGAACAGATCGACCGTTCCGCCGGCGTCGAGCCCGACGAGCACGCTGATCGTCTTGCCCTTGTAATAGGGCTCCGCTTGCGCAAGCGCCGCCGACGGCGCGCCAAGCGCCGTCGCGCAACACAGCGCCTGGACGAATTTTTTCACGATGGTCATGGGAGTCTCCCGGGGTCAGCGACCCATGCGTTTCAGGGTTTCCTGCGCGGCGTCGAGATAAATCTGCTCGGCGTCCTTCTGCTCATTGAGCTTCAGGATCCCGTAATAGTCGTCGAGGGAGCAGAACGAGGGGCGGGACGCCTCAAGCGTTCCCGTCTTTTTGAGAGACCCCATGGCGCGCGTGACCGCGCCCACCGCCGCGAACAGGGCGGCGGAGGGAAAGGTCATCATGGCGGCGCCGACGGCTTCCATCTGCGCGGGCGTCGCCATGCCGGTGGGATTGGCGTTGGACATGTTCGCCATCTGAGGCCCGGGCACTTCGCGCTTCACGCGGGTGAAGGACTCAACCTGATCCGCGCCGACGACTTTCGCCATGTCCACGCCGATATCCATATAGATTTGCGCGCGCGCGATGGCCCCATCCAGACCTTCGACGGAGAGGGCGTCGGTGCGCGCCACGATGAAGAGATCGGGATCGCGCCTTGCGTCGAGCGCCGCCTTGAGCTTTGCGAGCATCTCCTGCGGCGGCACGAGCTGCTTGCCCGCCATATAGCCGCAGCGCGGCGGAAAGACCTGATCCCCGATGAACAGGCCTGCGACGCCGGCGTCCTCGAAGGCGCGCACCATTTCGCGCACATTGTTCACGCCGCCGAAGCCGGTGTCGCCGTCCACATAGACGGGCACGGACACCGCGGCGCAGATGCGCCGGTAATGGTCCGCGTAATCGCGCATGTTCGATTGGCCCGTGTCGGGTTGCGCCATCATCGAACCGACGGCGGCGTAGCCGCCCGCCACGACGACGTCGAAACCCTGTTGCTCGATGATGCGCGCGGACAAGGCGTCATAGGCGCCGGGCGCCAGCGTCATGCCCGGCGCCGCCATCAATTCGCGAAAACGTTTGCGTGGATTCATGTCAGTCTCTCACAACGTTGATGTCGGCGCGTTGCGCCCAGGGACGCGCGCTCAGGGCTTTCCGCTCAAACGCCCGAATGTCGTCGAGGCTCTTCATCGTGAGCCCGATGTCGTCCAGCCCCTCAAGAAGGCGGGTTCGGTCGGATGGCGAAATATCGAATGTAAGCGTGAGGCCATCCGGCCCGCGGATGGTTCGCTCTTCCAGATCGACGGTGAAATCTTGCTTTCCGCCCGCCGCGATCGTCGCGCTCTCCATGCGCTCGGCGGCCTCGTCCGACAGGACGATGGGAAGAACGCCGTTTTGCAGGCAATTCTCCCGGTAGATGTCTGCGAAGGAGCGCGCGACGATGCAGGAGACGCCGATCGCCTGCAAGGCCCAGACTGCGGATTCGCGCGAGCTGCCGCAGCCGAAATTCTTGCCGGTCACGACGATCACCGGGCTTTTGTAGTCCGGCTGGTTGAAGATGAAATCGGGATTCTCGGTTCCGTCGGCGAGGCGGCGGCGATGGCGGAAGAATGTTTGCGCATAATCTTCGCCAAAGCGCACGCCCCCGCCCACCGGCGCGATCTGATCCGTGTTCACATCGTCTTCAAGAAAAGGAACCGCGACGCCCGCGACGCGTGTAAAGGGCTTCATGCCTGTCCCCCAGTCAGTTTCCGAACGTCTGAAATGGCGCCCGTGATGGCGGCCGCCGCAGCCAGCGCAGGCCCCACGAGATGGGTGCGCACGCCCTTTCCTTGCCGGTTCTCGAAGTTCCGGTTCGTCGTGGAGAGGATGCGTTCGCCCGCTTGCCCCGCATCGCCGTTCGCGCCGGCGCACATCGAACAGGCCGATTCGCCCCAGACGAAGCCCGCGTCCTTGAAAATGCGGTCGAGGCCCAAGGCCTCGGCTTCGCGCTTCACGCGGCCTGAGCCGGGCGAGACCAGCGCGTGTACGCCTTGCGCCACGCGACGGCCGCGCACCAGATTCGCCGCTTCCTGCAGATCGGGCAGACGCGCATTCGCGCAAGAGCCGATGAAGACGCGGTCGACGGGAAGGCCGTCGAGCGGCTGGCCCGGCGTCACGCCCATATAGGCCATGGCGCGCTCGATGGCGTTTCGCTGATTGACGGGCGCATCCGGCAGGTCAGGAACGCGCCCGCCGATATCGATGACCTGGCTTGGATCGGTGCCCCATGTGATTTGCGGCGCAAGACCGTCGCAATTCACGGCGATGTCGGTTTCGAATGTCGCGTCGTCGTCGCTGGGCAGGCTGCGCCAATCCTGCAGCGCGCGATCCCACATGGCTCCCTGCGGCGCCCACGAGCGGCCGTGAATCCAGTCGAACGTCTTGTCGTCGGGCGCGACAAGTCCGCTTCTCGAGCCCATTTCGATGGTGAGATTGCACAGCGTCAGACGACCCTCGACGCTCAGATCCTTTGCGACCTGCCCGGCGAATTCGATGACATGCCCGCGCCCGCCTGACACGCCGATCTGCGCGAGGATTTTCAGCGCGACGTCTTTCGCCGACGCATGCGGCCCAAGGCGCCCGTCGAGCCGGATGCGCATGCGCCGCGGCCTGTTCAAGGCGATGACCTGCGTCGCCATCACATGTTCCAGCTCTGTCGTGCCGCAGCCGAAGGCCAGCGCGCCAAGCCCGCCGACCGTGCAGGCGTGACTGTCGGGCACCGCATGGGTCGCGCCGGGAAGCACCATGCCGAGTTCAGGCGCGACGACATGGGAGATGCCATGTTCGGGATCGCCAAGATCGAACACGCGCACGCCGTTTTCGCGCGAGCCTGCCCGCACCGCTTCGATGAAGGGCTTGCCTTCGGGATTTGTGTTCTCATCCCGCCCCGGGGCGGAGGACGGCGTGTGGTCGAGCGCGGCGAATGTCAGGTCGGGCCGACGCACCTTGCGGCCTGCGGCCTTGAGTTTCTTGAACGCATGCGGCGCATGCAATTCGTGAAGAATATGCCGGTCGATGAACAGGAGGTCGCGCCCGTCCAATCGCGTGCCGACGAAATGCGCGTCCCAGATCTTGTCGAATAATGAGCGCCCCATGGGTGCTTGTCCTTGCTCTTGAGTCATGGAGATCTGAATGTCTCCGCCAAATCCTGCGGGATCGGCGTCGCGCTGAGGCGCCCGCCGTCTTCGCGAACGAGGACGCGCGTCTCCCAGCCTTCAACGGCGACCTCGTCGCCCTTCATGAGGCGATGCGCGATCTTGAAACTCGATCGTCCCAATTCGACGAAGCGGCTTTCAAGCGTCGTCTCGTCGCCGAATCGCAGCGGCATGGAAAAGCTCGCCCGCGTGTCCACCATGGGCCAGCCCAACAGGGCGTGCGCCGACAAGAGATCGCGCTTGCGCAAACCGGACGCCGCCTCGATGAGATGGGTCGTGCCCGTGTCGAACATTTCGAAATAGCGCGGGTAATAGACGATCCCTGCGGGATCGCAGTCGCCCCACTCGATCCTGAGGCTGCGTGCGTGCGATTTCATGCGGCATGTCTCGTCGGCAGGCGGACGCTGCGCCCGGTCTTCCGCAAGCGAGCGGCGGACGGGTCGATCGCGGCAGGATTACTGCAGGACACAAACAATCTCCAAGATGTTTTCTTCATAGGCCTATTCGACGTTCTGACGCGCGCCTCGAGCTTCACCAATTCGCCTTCGCAGGCGTCGCCGCCTGCGGGAGCGGCCTATCAGCGTTGCTCCGGCGTAAGCTGCTTCGCGCGTTCGATCAGGGCGGGAGGCGTCGCGAAAAGTTTGGCGAGAAGCGCTTCGAGCTGCTCCGCCGTGCGATAGCTCATGTCCAGATTCGTCTTGCGCGCTTCCGCCTGCAGCTCCGCGTCTTCGACGGCTTTCAGGAAAGCCGATCTGTAGATGCGCGCGATCTGCTGGGGCGCATCGGGAGGCAGGACATAGGGCCGCCCGAATTCAACGCTTGAGAAAATGAAGCGCATCAGCTGCTGCTGTTCCGCCGTCGTCGCCTTTTCGAAGATGGAGGGAACGTTGGGCAGCGCAGGCGCATTTCCTTCTTCCGCGCGGAACAGGATTTTGAGCCTGCCCTGCTCGAAAAGATGCTGATGGGCGCGAAACTGCGCCCAGGTGTTGCAAACGCCCTCCACCTCTCCGCGCTCGATGGCGAGCAAGGCTTCCGGCGCGCCCTTATATCCTTCGATGACCTTGAATTTGGTTCCCAGAACTTCATTCAGGACGCTGGGCACGATGCTGAGCGAAGAGCCCGCGCCGGCGCCGGCGGCGAGCATCTCCATCCGAAAAACGTCGTCCATGCTTTTAATCTTGCTTGCGCCGGACGCCACGCAAACGCGGTTGGGGACCGCCGTCGATCCGATCCAGACGAATTTCAGGGGATCGGCTTCCAGATTGGTCTGCCCCATGATCGCCTGGCTTGGAATGTTGCGCGAGAAGGAGCCGAAAGTTCCGCCATCCTTCGGCGCCTGTCGGAACAGGTAATTCGCAGCGACGATGCTCGCCGCAGCCGGCATGTTCTGCACGATGATGACAGGCTGTCCCGGCAAATGGCGCGCGAGATGTCGCGCAAGCAGGCGCCCGCCCAGATCATAATCTCCCCCCGCAGGATGTCCGACGATCATGCGGATTTCCTTGTGCGGAAACGGATCGGAGACCTGAGCCTTCGCAGGCGCGCCCGCGCCCAGCGCGAAGGCCAGTACGCATGCGCTCGTGATGGCTTTTGCTCGTGACACGCGTCGATCCTCCATTATCCGCGCGGGTCGGCGCTTTTTGGCGCATTCCTCCCACGCAGCCCTTTCAACGGCCTTCGCCGCACCATCCGTCAGTCTTGGCCGCAGCGCAAGCGGCGTCTGCATGCGAACGCCGCCTGCAAGCCGTTCCTGCGCACGACGCCGCGGACGCTAGCGGGCGCGCGCGGCCGCATCGTCGCGCCACAAGGCGGAGCGCCAGAAAAACACGATCGCGGCCGTCATCACGAGGCCGAACAGGCAATAAGCCGCCGCCACGGCCGCGAAACCAAATCGCGGCAGCAAATATCCGGCCGCCAATATGCCCGGCATGTTGCTGTAGATCGCGAGCATCCGCACGCCCATGATGCGGCCGCGGAACTTCTGGTCCGACCTGCGCAGGAGAACCGCCGCCATGGATACGATGGCGACGGATTGAGCGAGGCCCGCGAAGAACAAAACGACCATGCCCGCATCGGCCGTCGTCACCTGCGCATAGACGATGAGGATAAGATACCATCCCACGCTCGCGGAGATCATCAATCGCGACGGGCTGAAAAGACCGCCGAACCGCGTCATCGCGACCGATCCCGCCACCGCGCCCAAGCCGGCGCAAGCGCTCATATAGCCCAGCGTTTGCTGATCGGCGGCGTAGACTTCCTTGGCGACATAGGGCTGAAGGCTGCTGATCAGCGGAAAGGCCGTCATGTTGAGCAGAAAAGCGAGCGTCATCGTGGCCAGCAGATAAGGCGTCGTGGCGACATAGACGATTCCCTCCTTCAGATCGCGCAGGGGCGATTGCGGAACCGGCGCCTTTTCCTGCGCGGCGCGCGCGAAACGCGCTGCGCCAGTTTGCAGGGTCAGCAAGCAGCTCGTCAGATAAAGACAGGTCACCGCGACATAGGCGGGCCCCAAGCCCAGAAAGGCCATCACGCCCGCCCCCGTGAGCGCGCCGGCGATGCGCGCGGAATCCTGCGTCATGCGCTGCACGCTCATCGCGCCCATCAATTGCGCTTGCGGCACGGTTTCCCCAACCAGCGCCGTCCGCATGCCGATGTCGGAGGGGCGCACCATGCCCATGAGCGCGGCGATGCCCAGCACGGCATAGGGATTGATGAGCTGCGTCAGGGCCAGGCCCATGATGCTGGCGGACAGCAGGGCGTAGAATCCGCGCATCGAGGAGAGAAGCTTGCGCTGGCCGATGCGGTCCCCCGCCACGCCGAACAAGGGCGAAAGCAGCGTCCCCAAATGCTGCATGGACGCGTAAATGGTCAGCATCAGCACCGATTGAGTCTCGACCAGCACATACCAGCCGAGGATCAGCGTCTCCATTTCGAACGCCCAGGAGGCGCACAAATCCGCCGGCCATTGGAACCTGAAACTGCGGATTTGAAACGGCGCCAGGATGGAGCCGCGCGCGGCGTCGCTCAAGACTCTCTCCCACAGATCATGCGCGGCGCGCTCCGCGCGCTTGCGCCATGGGGAGCGCGTCCTCCCGCTTTGTTTTGAAACAATAGGAGAGAACCAAATCAAAGCCAAGCGAGGGCAAGGGAGGGCAAGTGAAGGCAAGCGAAGGCGAGCGGCGCGCCAAAGGAACAGGCTGGGTGCTTATTCACTGCATGATTGAATTCGCGCCGTCGCCGAAACATGGGTCCTGCGCGCAGCGCCTCATGTTTGCAGACGCGCCGCCTACGCCGCGCCATGCGCCTCGCCATGCGCCTTGCCATGCGCCTTGCCATGCGGCGAAGGGAGTGGTTCTATCTTCACAAGCCGGAAACATGGCTCCTGGGAGGACTGCATGCGCGGGAACGCGCTCGCGCGCGTGTTCGAGCGCGATTTTATTCATTTTCGCAAAAGCCGCCTTTGTCAGGCGCAAAGGCCCTGAGGATCCGGCGCTCGTCGGCGCCCGACGAAACCCTGCAAGGCGTCAGACTCGGAACGAGCGGCGCACGGACGAATGCGTGACGGGAGGAGTCATCCGCAATGAAACAGAAGCGTCACCGCGGCTTGCGCGATCTGATCGACGAAGCCCAGCGCATGGGCGAGCTGGTCAGCGTCAATGGGGCTGACTGGAACCTCGAGGTCGGCGCCCTTGTGGAGATGGTGTGTCAGAGCGCGCGCGAGGGAAAAGCCCCCGCGCTCCTGTTCGACAAGATCAAGGATTATCCGGAAGGCTTCCGCATCTTTTCAGGCGGCACGAACTCCACGCGCCGGCTCGCTTATGCGCTGGGATTTCCCGAACCCTCCAATGCGATGGACGTCGTCCGCAATTATCGCGACCGCATGAAGCAGGATTTCAAGCCGCTGCCGCCCGTTGAAGTGAACGGCGGTCCGGTTTTGGAGAATATCGACCGCGACGACGACGTCGACCTCACCAAATTTCCCGCGCCGTTCCTGCATGAGCGCGACGGAGGCCGCTACATCGGCACCGATGTGATCGTCTCCACGAAAGACCCTGACAGCGACTGGATCAATTCCGCGACCTATCGCGTCATGCTGCATGACAAGAACACCTGCGGCATATGGATGTCGCCGGGAAAGCACGGACGCCTCATTCGCGAGAAATATTTCGCCAAGGGCCTGCCTTGTCCGGTGGTGATTTCATTGGGTCATGATCCGCTGTTGTTCATGGCCGCCAATCAGGAGATCGATTACGGCGCGGATGAAATCGCCTATGCCGGCGGACATCGCGGCGAGGCTTACGAGATCGTCAGAAGCGAGCTGCACGGATTGCCGATCCCTGCGGAGTCCGAGATCGTGCTCGAAGGCGAGATGTACGGAGACGAGCTGCGCAAGGAAGGGCCTTTCGGCGAGTTCATGGGCTATTACGCGTCGGAAGCGTCCATGGCGCCCGTCGTGAAAATCCGCCGCGTCTATTACCGGAACAATCCGATCCTGTGCGTCGCCAGCCCGTCAAAGCCGCCGACGAGCGTCACTTTCGGCCGCAGCATCGTCAAATCGGCGATGATCTGGGACGAGATGGAGAAGGCCGGCTGCCCGGGCGTCAAGGCGGTCTGGTGCCATGAGGCCGGAGCGTCCCGGCTCTTCAACGTGGTGGCGATCGACCAGATGTATCCCGGCCATGTGAAGCAGGCGGGCCTGCTCGCGATGAACTGCCATGCGGGAAATTACGCGGGCCGCTGGGTCATCGTCGTCGATGCGGATATCGATCCCACCAGCACATTCGATGTGATCTGGGCCATGTCCACGCGCTGCGATCCGCCCAATGACATCGATTTCATCCGGCGCGCGTGGAGCACGCCTCTGGATCCGCTGTTGCGCGCGCCGCCTTTCGAAAACAATCGCGCCGTGGTGGACGCCTGCAAGCCTTGGGGCTGGAAAGACGCCTTTCCGGCGACGGCGGAAACAAGCCCGGAATTGCGTGAGAAAATGCGGCGTAAATATCCTGACCTGTTCGGCTGACCCATGCCGGCCTCAATTGCGTGAAGGAGAAGACGATGCGGATCCTGATGCCAATCGCTTGCTCGGCCGCCTTGTGCGGCATCGTCGCGCCTGCGGCCATGGCGCAAGACTTTTACGCCGGCAAGACCGTGCAATTCATCATCGGCTTCAGCGTCAATAACGGCTACGACCTGTATAGCCGGATGACGGCGCGCCACATCGCCAAACATCTGCCGGGACGCCCGAACGTCGTTCCGCAGAACATGCCGGGCGCCGGGAGCCTGGCGGCGATCACCCATCTCTACCACGTCGCGCCCAAGGACGGCACGATTTTGGGGATGATCGATCAGGCCGCTCCCCTCACGCAGCTCTTCGATTCGTCGAGCCTCAAGGCGGATGTCTCGAAACTCAACTGGATCGGCCGCATCACCGACAACGCGGCGGTCCTGTATGGCTGGCATACGGCGCCCGTCCAGAAAATCCAGCAAGCCTCGTCCATGGAATTGATCATCGCGGCGCCCGGCCAGAATTCGCGCATGCTGTCCACTTTTCTGAAGAACGCGCTCGATCTGAAGCTGAAGGTTCTGACGGGATATAAAGGCGCGAGCGAGAGCCAGCTTGCGATGGAGCGCGGGGAGGTTCACGCGCTCACGCAGCCCTATTCCGTGCTGCGGGCGGAAAAGCCCGACTGGATCAGGGACAAGAAAATCACGCTTCTGATGCAGGTGGGCGTGGACGGACATCCGGACCTGAAAGACGTTCCGCTCGTGACGGATCTTGCGCGCAACGACGACGAACGACGCATGGTCGAACTCATGGCCGGAAATTCGCGGATCGGGCGCTCCGTCACCTCGCCGCCCAATCAGCCCGCCGAACGCGTGAGCGACCTTCGGCGCGGCTTTTCCCTCACCATGAAGGATCCCGAATTCCT
>CAIXDD010000484.1 GCA_903918155.1 uncultured Hyphomicrobiales bacterium | reverse complement strand
CGGGCTCGATCGGATCGCGCCCGGCCATGGCGCGCTGGTGCGCGCGGGCGCGCAGAAAATCGCCGCCTTCCGCGACGAGGCGGGCGCGCTGCATGCGTTCTCCGCCGCCTGCACGCATGCGGGCTGCCTCGTGCGATGGAATTCGCTCGAACGCTGCTGGGATTGCCCGTGCCACGGTTCGCAATTCGGCGTCGACGGCGAGCCGCTCAACGGGCCGGCGATCTCCCCGCTCGCGCCCTGGCGCGCGACGTGATCGCGATCAGGGGGAGGGGATGAGATCGGCGATGATTTCCTGCGTCGTGCGCACGTCGCCGAAGCTTTGATAGAAGGAGGTGAGCCCGGCGAGATGGTCGTCGGGGTAACGCGCGCCATTGGCGTCGCTCGCCATGACGACCTTGTAATCGAGCATCATCGCGTCGCGTGCCGCGCTTTCGCAGCACATATTCGTCGCCGTGCCCGCCACGACGAGATTCTCCACGCCGCGCGCGCGCAAGACCTCCTCGATGCGGGAGGCGCCCTGAATGAAGGGGCTGAAGCGCGTCTTGTAGACGATCGGGTCGCCCGGCTCGATGGCGAGATCCTTGTGGAAGGCATGGCCGGGATGGCCCGGCGACAGCTGGTCGCGATGGTTCGCGCCTTTTTCCGGCGTGAAGAAATTCTCGTGATAGATGCGCCAGCGGCTCTCCCCGCCTTCGCCCGCGCTCATGCCCACCCAGACGACGAGTCCGCCGAGCTTGCGCAGATGGGCGGCGAGGCGATTGACGTCGGGGATGATCCCCACGACGCTTTCGATCTCGGCGACGTAGAAATTCTGCATGTCGATGACCAGCAGCGCGGTCTTCCTGGGATCGAACCGGTCGTAGACGGGCAGGCGGCCGCGCTTGGCGAGCACGCGGTCGATGACATATTGCGGAAAGCCGTAGGGATTGCTCATCAGGGCCTCGTGCGCGGATCGTTTGTTTTATATACGAGGGAAGGCGGCGCCCCAAACGCGCCGCGATCCGCAGGCCGTCATGAGCGCAAGCGTTTACGCCCTTGGTCCCTCGAAGAGGGGCGACGATCACCGCGCCGCCTCAAGGCGCGTGAAGGCGTGGGTGCGCGCGCGCTTCCGCCTCGCGCAAGAGGACGTCGTCACCGCCAATGAGGTGGAATGCGCCGTGCCGGGCTGTCCGCCGCTGGAGACGGCCATCGCCTTCTGGGCCGCCGACGGCAAGAGGCGCCATTACAAGGTGTTCAAACCCATCGCGCAGGTCGTCGAGGACGACCTGCCGCCGTCCTGGATGCGCGACGCGCTGATCGTGGAGGAGGGGTTCGAATGCTCCTGCTGCTGAGGCTTACTCGGCCTTGTCCTTGTACCAGGCCTCGACGTCGCCGGTCAGCTTGATCAGCAGCGGATTGCCGTAGCGGTCGAGCGCCTTGCCCGCCGGCACGCGCACCCAGCGCTCGCTGATGCAATATTCCTCGACATTGGTCTTCTCGACGCCCTTGAAGCGCACGCCGACGTCGCGGGCGAGCACGGCCTCGTCATAGAAGGGGCTGCGCGGATCGTTGGAGAGGCGGTCGGGCGGGGCGTCGGACATGAAAGGGCTCCGGTTTCCGGGAAGGATTCGCCCGCTTCTAGCATGGGCGACGCGAGCGGCCCAATCGGCGGGGCGCCTCCCCTTCCGCCCGCCGCAGGGGTCGGCTACAAAGCGGCCAATGTCCAAACTTGGGAGCGCAGCGCCATGACCTTGCCGAAATACAAATCCGTCACCCGCACGCAGGTCGCCAATCAGGCCCTCAAGGACGGGCTGGTGAAGCCCGTGGGCTTCGAATTCGACTGGGTGGAGGTGGACCCGCTGATCGCGGCGTTCCGGCGGATGGTGCGCGGCAATGAGTTCGACATTTGCGAGCTGGCCATCACGACCTATCTCTGCGCGAAAGCCTATGGCAAGAAATTCACCGCGATCCCCGTCTTCATCGTGCGCCAGTTCCACCATGGCGCGATCCTCGTGAACAAGAACGCCGGAATCAGGTCGCCGAAGGATCTCGAAGGCAAGCGCGTGGGCGTGAACCGCGGCTATACCGTGACGACCGGCGTATGGGCGCGCGGCATCCTTCAGGATCAATATGGCGTCGATCTTTCGAAGGTGACGTGGGTTCTGTC
This sequence comes from uncultured Hyphomicrobiales bacterium, assembly GCA_903918155.1. Lineage (GTDB taxonomy): Bacteria > Pseudomonadota > Alphaproteobacteria > Rhizobiales > Beijerinckiaceae > Terripilifer. The sequence continues at coordinate 2,144 of CAIXDD010000484.1, read as the reverse complement.
GGGCGACGAACATGTGGCCGAATACAAGGCGCCCGCCAATGTCACGCCCATCGAGGCCGGCAAGAAGATGGAGGACATGCTCGTGTCCGGCGAGCTGGCGGCTGCGATCGGCGTCTCCGTCGATCATCCCGACATCGCGCCGCTGATCCCCGACGCGGAGGAGACGGGCTTCGCCGCGCTCAAGGCCACCGGCCATTATCCGATCAATCATCTCGTGGTGATCCGCGACGAATTGCTCGAGGCCCATCCGGGTCTGGCGACCGAAGCGTTCAACGCCTTCGCCCGGTCCAAGCAGATCTATGTCGACAAGCTGAAGGCCGGCGAGATCGAGTTGAAGGGCGATGCGAAAATGCACAAGCGCGTGATGGAGATCACCGGCGGCGATCCCATGCCCTACGGCATCGAGCCCAATCGCGGCGTGGTGGAGAATCTCATCGGCCACGCGAAGAAGCAGGGCATCCTGTCGGGGTCCGAGCGCATCGAGGACCTGTTCGTGAAGGAGACTCTCGGCCTCGTCGGCTGAGCGCGCCATGGCGGATTTCGTCCCCACATTCAGGCTCACCCATGAGGCGAGCCTGAAAATGCTGGCCGCAGGCGTCGCGCGCGCGCAGGAGCTGGGCGTGCGAGTGGCGCTCGCGGTCTGCGACCAATCCTGCGAGACCGTCGCTTTTCTCACGATGGATGGCGCGCGCCATTTCGCAGGCCGCACCACGACGAAAAAGGCCAAGACGGCGGCCTCGCAGCGCTTGCCCACGGGCTATGCGGAGGATCATCGCGTCGTGTCGATGCAGATCCGCATGGACGGCGACTTCACGAATGTGCGCGGCGGCTTTCCGGTGATCGTCAATGGCGAGACCATCGGCGGCGTGGGGGCGGGCGGCGCCAGTCAGGACGAGGACGTCGAGGTCGCCAAGGCGATGCTCTTAGCCATCGGCCAGACCCCGCCGTAATCGGCGCCGCGCACGCGCGAGTCTAAAGCGGATGGGCTTTGAGAAAGCCCAGCACGCGCGCTTCGGCGGCCTCGCGCGTCTGGCCCTCGACGCCTATGTCCCAATAATCCGCGCGGGGCAGGCATTCCTGCAGATAGCGCGCGGCCGACGCGCCATGGAACGCATCGGCGCCGGGCACGACAAGGGCTGGAATATCGAGCTGCATGAGGTCTTCGGGTTCGGCGCCGGCGGCCGTGTCGCGGTCGAACATCGTGCGCAGCACGCCATCCACGACGATCTTGTATTTCTCCACGTCCATCGCGGCGAAACGGGCGGCGAAATCGGGATCGGCCTTGATGACCGCCGCCCATGGGCCCCCGCGCGGATCGGCGTTGAAGGGCTTACCCTCGCGCTGGACGAGTTCGACGACGCCCTTCAAGCCTTCGCGCTGCACGAAGCCCAGATGATCGGCGAAGCGCATATGGCTTGAGATGCGATATTTCGGCCCGCCCGTCGGCCACCACAGGACCATGGCGCCGACGCGCTCGGGATGGGCTGCGGCGAAAGCGGCGACCGGCGAGCAGCCCATGCAGCCGCCCATGAGATGGGCGCGCGCGATGTTGAGATGATCGAGCAGGCCCGTCGCCTGGCGCACGTAATGCTGGAAAGTGACGCGCTCACGCGGCCGCCAGACTGGCCGCATTCGCGCCGATCGAAAGCGATGCATGTGAAATGCTGCGCGAGCCATTCGAGCGGCTTCACCTTCGCATAGACGCCAAGCCCCGACCATTGCTCGATCACGGCGTTGAAGCCGCCGGGCGAGAACAGGAGAAGCGGCGGGCCGGAGCCCGTCACCTCGTAGCGCGTGCGCAGGCCATCGATTTCGACGAACGCCATAAAACGTCTCCCTCTGCGCGCGAGCGCGTCAGCCCTTGATCTGCTTGCCCGCGCGCGCATCGGCGACGAGCGCCTTGAACGCGTCGATCGTGCCCTGCGCGGTGTTGAAATAAGTGTCGGTCTTGCTGTCGATCCATTTCTCGCCATAGCCGAGCACGGTCTGAGCCAGACGCACGCGTCCGTCGAGCCAGGGGCCGCCGCCAAAGCCGCCGATGCAGGGGATCTTCACCGCCTTCACGGCGGCTTCGCCCGCCACGGGGCCGGAATTGGTGAAGTCGAGCGCCACGGCGCCGCAATCCTCCAGCATCTGCGCTTCCT
>CAIXDD010000483.1 GCA_903918155.1 uncultured Hyphomicrobiales bacterium | reverse complement strand
GCGTACATCCAGCCGCCGAAGACGCGCTTGAACCTGTCGCCGCCGGCCGCCTCCTCCACCTCGACGAAGCCGGTCGTCATCGGCGCCTCGGTGGGCGGGCGCGTGTAACAGACGCGCGGCGTGATCTGCAGCGATCCGAATTGCACGGTCTCGTCGATGGAGGCCTCGAAGGCGATGATCCGCCCGGTGATCTTGTCGAGTCCGGCGAAGACGGCGGTGGGATGGCGGATGCGGTCGGCGTAAGCGGGCGCGCTCGCGCCCACGACGCAGGCGACGAGAGAGGCGGCGAAAGAAGCGGCGACCATGAGCGCGCGCGAGACCATGCGGCGGACCATCTCCAGAAAGGACAGCGCGAGGCGGGACGCGCTGGAATCAGAACCTCGGGCGCAAGCGATAGCATAACCCGCGCCCGCGCGCCCCCTCACCCATCGTCCGCAATGGGGGCGAGAACATGGCGGCGCGCCGTCTCAGCACTCCGCCTGCGCGCGCCGGCCCAGCGCCTGCATCTTTTCCCCAAAAGCCTTGGCGCGCGTGGGGCCCAGCGCGTCTACTTCCCGCTTGAGCGCAGCCTTGCCCTCCCGCAGGCCCGCCAGCGCGGCCTTGCGCTCGGAGGCGTTGAGCCCCGCGCGGGCGAGTTTCGACTGGCATTGGCACGCGCCCTCTCGCCCGCCGCGCGCCATGCAGGCGGCCGCGAACTCGTCCGACGCCGCGCGGGCGGCCTGCGGCGCCAGACAGACCGCAAGCGCAAGCGCGAGCGCGGGCGCGCCGGCGGAGAAAAATGCGGATGCGGCCGCAGCGGACAGGCGGATCATGACATCTCCCGGAGGATGAACGCGAGGCGACGCGAAAGGACGCGTGAAAACTGCGCGAAGGCGAACTTGCGCGAAGGCGAACTCGTACGAAGGCTTGCGGGACGCTCGCCAGAGGCTTGCGCCCCGAACGGGCCTTACGAGCCCGGCGTCCAGGCCTTGTAATCGCCCGTGGCCGGCGGACGCACGCCCGCCTTCAGCAGCGAGCCCTGCGGCCGGTAGGCCTGCGCTGTGCCGGTGAGATTGGGCTGATGGGGCAATTCCCAATCGCGCGGCGCATAGGCCTCGGCCGTGGGCGGCGTGTCGGTGGACTGGCGCAGCCAGCCGTACCAGCCCGGCGGCGTCATGGAGCCGTCGCTTTCGCCGGCGTAGATCACCCAGCGCCGCTCATAGCCAAGGGCCGGATCGATCTTGCCGCCCTTGGTCCGGTAATAGGAATTGCCGAACTCGTCCTTGCCCACCAATTCCCCGTTCCGCCAGGTGTGGAAACGGGTGTTCAGCGTCTGGCCGTTCCACCAGGTGAGGATTTGGAGGAGCCATTTCATCGGGGACGAATCCTGTCGAGAGCGCGACGCCGGGCGCCGCAGAGTCGGGCGGACTATGGCGAGCGCCGCTCGCCCTGTCCAGTGGACCTCCGGCCGATCCCGCCCCCGCGGCAGGCCGGCGCCCGCGCGAAACGCCGCGCTTCCCCTACGGCCGACGGGCCGGCGCGGCACGCGCGACTCGGCGCAGCCGATTCGAGGCGGCAAGCGTCTGATCCGGACGGGCTTTCCGTTCAGCGGCACAAGGCGGCGCCCACGCCGCCCCGCCCCGCCGCTTCAGCGTGAGCGACGGGCGGCGAGGGCAACGCCAGCTATTTACGCACAGGCCGCGCGGGCGCCCGCAAGCGCAAGCTTGCGCGAAGGGGCCGCCGCGTCAGACACTTGCCGGTCTGGCTTGAGAACTCTCCCCATTGTCCACAGGAGCCACGACATTTAGACTGGCGGCCGCCGGCCAGCACAACATCTTGACGGCGAACCGGCGAGCGGGCACATTTTCGACACGATCCGCCGCATGAGACCACTTGCGCGGCAGGGGCCGTCGCGCGCCGCAGCGGGGCTCGCGAACATGTCCGGCGACGGATCGGTTGTGACAGTTTCTCTTTGAAAAAAACCAGAGGCCGGGTCAGCGGCCTCCCGCGGGCGTTCGCCCGCGACCATCCGAGGAAAAGATATGCGGATCGAACGGCGTTACACGAAAGCGGGCCAATCTCCCTATGCGGGCATCGAGTTCCGCAAGGCCAAGAGCGAGATCCGCAACCCAGACGGATCGGTCGTCTTCTCGCTCGACGGCATCGACGTGCCCGCCGGCTGGAGCCAGGTCGCCTGCGACGTCATCGCCCAAAAATATTTCCGCAAGGCCGGCGTGCCGGCGCGGCTGAAGAAGGTCGAGGAGAACGACGTTCCCTCCTTCCTCTGGCGCTCCGTCGCCGACGAGGCCGCCCTTACGCAGCTGCCCGAGGGGCAGCGCTACGGCAGCGAGATGAGCTCCACGCAAGTGTTCGACCGGCTCGCCGGCACCTGGACCTATTGGGGCTGGAAGGGCAAATATTTCAACGACGAGACGGATGCGCAGGCCTTCTTCGACGAGATGCGCCACATGCTCGCCGCCCAGATCGCCGCGCCCAATTCCCCGCAATGGTTCAACACCGGCCTGCATTGGGCCTATGGCATCGACGGCCCGAGCCAAGGCCATTATTACGTCGATCCCTTCACGGGCAAGCTGACGAAGTCGAAGTCGTCTTACGAACATCCCCAGCCGCACGCCTGCTTCATCCAGTCGGTCGCCGACGACCTCGTGAACGAGGGCGGCATCATGGACCTGTGGGTGCGCGAAGCGCGCCTGTTCAAATATGGTTCGGGCACGGGCTCCAATTTCTCGCGCCTGCGCGGCGAGAACGAGCGCCTGTCGGGCGGCGGCAAGTCGTCGGGCCTCATGTCCTTCCTGAAGATCGGCGACCGCGCGGCCGGCGCCATCAAGTCGGGCGGCACGACGCGCCGCGCGGCGAAAATGGTCGTGGTCGACGTCGACCATCCCGACATCGAAGCCTATATCGACTGGAAGGTGAAGGAGGAGGAGAAGGTCGCCTCTCTCGTCACCGGCTCCAAGATCGTCAAGAAACATCTCAAGGCGATCCTCAAGGCCTGCGTGAATTGCGAGGGCGAGGGCGACGATTGCTTCAACGCGGAAAAGAACCCCGCGCTCAAGAAGGCGATCAAAATGGCGCGCCGCGACAGCGTGCCGGACAATTACATCAAGCGCGTCATCCAGTTCGCGCGTCAGGGCTATACGGACATCCAGTTCGACACCTATGACACCGACTGGGATTCGGAGGCCTATCTCACGGTCTCGGGCCAGAATTCGAACAATTCGGTTCGCGTGACGGATGATTTCCTGCGCGCCGTGGAAGGCGACGGCGACTGGACGCTGACCCGCCGCATCGACGGCAAGCCGCACAAGACCCTCAAGGCGAAAGACCTGTGGGAGAAGATCGGCTACGCCGCCTGGGCCTCCGCCGATCCCGGCATCCAGTACCACACGACGATCAACGACTGGCACACCTGCCCGGCGTCGGGTCCGATCATCGCGTCGAACCCCTGCTCCGAATACATGTTCCTCGACGACACCGCATGCAATCTGGCGTCGTTGAACCTGCTCACGTTCCGCCACCCCGAGACTGGCGTCTACGATCTGGAGCGCTACGAGCACGCCGTGCGCCTGTGGACTCTCGTGCTGGAAATCGCCGTCATGATGGCGCAATTCCCCTCCAAGGAAATCGCGCGCCAGTCCTACGATTACCGCACGCTGGGCCTTGGTTACGCCAATGTCGGCGGCCTGCTGATGTCGTCGGGCCTTGGCTATGATTCCGAGGAAGGGCGCGCGATCGTCGCCGGCCTCACCGCGATCATGACCGGCGTTTGCTACGAGACCTCGGCGGAAATCGCCAAGGAACTTGGGCCGTTCGCCCATTACAAGACGAACGCGGCGCATATGCTTCGCGTCATTCGCAACCATCGTCGCGCCGCACAGGGCGCGAGCGAGGGCTATGAGCAGCTTTCCGTTCTGCCCGTTGCGCTCGATCATGCAACGCTCGCCAAGCTCGGCGCCAATGGCGCTGATCTATCGGCCCGCTCGAAGGCGGCGTGGGATCGCGCTTTGGCGATGGGCGAGGCGCACGGCTATCGCAATGCACAGACGACCGTTGTGGCGCCCACCGGCACGATTGGCCTGGTGATGGATTGCGACACCACCGGCATCGAGCCCGATTTCGCGTTGGTGAAATTCAAGAAGCTGGCTGGCGGCGGTTATTTCAAGATCATCAATCGCGCTGTGCCGGAGGCGCTTCGCGTGCTCGGCTATCGCTCGCACGAGATCGCCGAGATCGAGGCTTACGCCGTTGGCCACGCGAGCCTGCGTCAATCGCCCGGCGTCAACCACGGCTCGCTGCGCGCGCGCGGCTTTGACGAGGAAAAGCTGGAGCAGCTTGAGAAGACGCTCGCCAGCGCCTTCGACATCAAGTTTGTGTTCAACAAGTGGAGCCTTGGCGAGGACTTCCTGAAGGACGTGCTGAAAGTGCCGGCTGAAAAGCTGGACGATCCCAGCTTTGAGCTGCTGCCGTTCCTTGGATTCTCTCGCGCTGAAATTGAGGCCGCCAACACGCATGTTTGCGGCGCGATGACGCTTGAGGGCGCGCCCCATCTGAAGATTGAGCATTACAGCGTGTTCGATTGCGCCAATGCGTGCGGTCGCACCGGCAAGCGCTATCTGTCGGTTGAAAGCCACATCCGCATGCTGGCCTGCGCGCAGCCCTTCATCACGGGCGCGATCTCCAAGACCATCAACATGCCCAACGACGCCGTGGTCGACGATTGCAAGGACGCCTACATGCTGTCGTGGCGCCTCGGCCTCAAGGCCAATGCGCTCTATCGGGACGGCTCCAAGCTCTCGCAGCCGCTGAACTCGCAGCTTATCTCGGACGATGAGGACGAGAACGACGAGGCGCTGGAGCAGCTGGTGGCGATGCCAAACGCTGCGCGCGCCTCGCAAATGG
>CAIXDD010000482.1 GCA_903918155.1 uncultured Hyphomicrobiales bacterium | reverse complement strand
CTCCTGGCCGCGTTCCAGGAACGGGGCCGACATCGCCGATTTCACGAACTGCCGGGATACCCCCGCCGCTTGCGCCATTGCGACCTCCTGCGATTTTCCATGTTTACGCGCGCTCCGAAACAACGGATCATGCCCCGGAACTTTCTCAATGCTCACAGGAAACGCCACATGGACCAGCGCATTGTCGACCTGTACGACGAATACACCCACAAGCCTCTCGACCGCCGCGTCTTCATGGAACGCCTCGTCGCCTTGACAGGTTCCACGATGGCCGCGCAGCTTGCGCTGTCGAGCCTCGCTTCCGATTACGCGCTCGCGCAAACCATTGCGGAAAACGACCCGCGTATTTCTACGGATCGTATCGAACTTGGCGGGCTGAAATTTTATCGCGCGCGCCCCAAGGACGTGACGCCGGAAGCCGCGCGCGCCGCCGTGATCGTGATCCATGAGAACCGCGGCCTCAATCCGCATATCGAAGACGTGACGCGTCGCGTGGCCGCCGCCGGCTATCTCGCGCTGGCGCCCGACATGCTGACGCCGCTTGGCGGCACGCCCAAGGACGAAGACGCCGCGCGCGACATGTTCCCCAAGCTCGATCTCGAGAAATCCGCAGGCCAGCTCGCCGGCGTCGTCGCGCAGCTGAAAGCCGCCAGCCCGCCCAAGAAAGTCGGCGTAGTCGGCTTCTGCTGGGGCGGCGGCATGGTCAATATGCTGGCGGTCGCCGCGCCGGGGCTGGATGCGGGCGTCGTCTATTACGGCGCCCCGCCCAAGGGAGACGCGGCGCGCATCAACGCGGCGCTCATGATGCATTACGCGGGGCTGGACAAGCGCATCAACGACATGGTCCCGCCCTATGAAGAGGCGCTGAAGAAAGCGGGAAAATCTTTCCAGTCCTTCATGTATGACGGCGTCAACCACGCCTTCAACAACGACACCGGCGGCGAGCGTTACAACAAGGCGGCCGCCGATCTCGCCTGGGGCCGCACGATGGCTTTCCTGAAGGACAAGCTCGCCTGAACATTGCGGCGACGCGGCGGCGCTTGCGCCGCGCGTTCACTCCACCACGATCTTGTAGCGACGGCCCGCCTCGAGCGGGCCGTTTCTGCGAAGGCCGTTGAGCAGCATGAACAGGTCATGCGCGCGCTCGGACACCGCCATGCGCTCGGCCATGGACTGACTCGTATCGCCCTTGCGCGCGGCGACCGCGGCCAGACGCAGCGGCTTCAGGCTGTCGGCCTCGCGCGCCGGCAGGCGGCGGAAGGAATTGATCGACGCCAGATAGCGCCGGTCGGCCTCCGCGCCTAACGCGCGGCTTGCGAAGACGATGCGATAGACGTCGCCGCCCAGACGCACGGCCGCGACGCGAAAGCGCCAATCCGCGCCTTTCGCCGTCGCAAAAGCCGCAGGCGATCCGTTGACGCTGGCGCTCGTCACGGAATCCGCGTCGAGCCCGTCGATCCAGCCGGTGCGCATGTAATCCTCCAGCGACGTCTCGACGGGCGTGCGCACGCTGTCGAGCCGGAACGCCTCGTCGCCGCCGGAGCCGACGCCGATCACGGCGTTCGCGCTGTTTTCAAGCGTGAACCCCTCCGGCGCGACGAATGAGAATCCGAGCTTGCCGTGCAGATATCTGCGCCCCTGCACGACGCCTTCCTTCGGATCGTCGCCGAAATCGATGCCGTTGATCGCAGCAAGATAAGCCTCGCGGCCGTCCTCCCCGACGCCCGGCGCGCCGATCTCGCGCGCGGAGGCGATGGCGCGGCTCACGCGTTCAGGCGTCGAGGGATGGCTCGACATGATGTCGGGCTCGTCGGCGCCGCGCCCCGACAAGCCCGCGCGCATCGCGCCCGAGCGGCCGAGCGCTTCGAGAAAGCGCGCCGCGCCGTAAGGATCGAGCCCCGCGCGCGCGATCATGGCGACGCCGATCTGGTCGGCCTCCAGCTCCTGCCGACGCGAGAAACTGGCCAGCGACAATTTCTCGATCGCCTCCACTTCCTCGCCGCGCCGCGCGCTCTGCACGATCTGGGCGACGCGCTGGCGCAATTGGGCGGTGCGCGCGGCCTCTTCGCGCTGCGAGGCGTGACGCGCGGCGACATGGGCGATCTCATGCGCCATCACGGCCGCCACTTCCGCGGAATCATTGGCGAGCGCCAGCAGGCCGCGCGTGACGTAGAGATTGCCGGACGGCAAGGCGAAAGCATTGACCGCCGGCGCGTTGAGAATGGTGACGCGATAGGCCTTGGCGGCGTTCGAATCCGCCTGCGCAAGCCGCGCGAGCAGATCGTTGAGATGCGCCTCCACGGCGGGCGCGCGATATTCGCCGCCGAAAGCGGCGACCAGCTTGCGATGTTCGGGCGAGCCTTGCGTCGCGGCGGCTTCGACCACGCCTGCGGGCGCGCCGATGGAAAGGATGCCGCCGCCGGGATCGAGGCTGTTGCATCCGCACAGCGCGAGGGCGAAAAACGCCGCGCCGGCGCAGCGGGCCGCGCGCGCGCGCCTCGCTCCCAACGCCCCTGCGATTCTCATGCGCGCCACGCTCACATCCGCCAATATTCGGCCCGCCGCTGCTTTCCGCGCCCAATGCGCCGAACATGTGGCGGGCGCGCCGCCCTGCGCCCCATTCTGCGCAGCGAGCGTGCAGGAATTGTAAACGAGCGTTTACCGCGACGCCCGCGCCTCCACCAGCTCGACGGCCTCAGCCGAGACGGGCGACACGCGCGGGCCGGCGGCGCGCAGCTCCACCAGCCCCCGCGCGCGCAAATGGCGCCCGGCCCAGCTTGCGGGCGGGCGGCCCGCCCGCTCCAGCGCGCGGACCTGGGTCGGCGTGAGCACGAGCGCG
>CAIXDD010000481.1 GCA_903918155.1 uncultured Hyphomicrobiales bacterium | reverse complement strand
TGCGCGCCCTTTTGCAGTGCGCGCCCTTTTGCATTGCGCGCCCTTTTGCGTTGCACGCTCTTTTTGCTTGTGAGCCCTTTCTGCTTGCGGGCCCCTTTCTCGCCGCGCATCGCGCCCTCATCCTTGCGTTGAAACCATGCAGCCCAGCCGGGACATCGCCGATCTGATCGCCCTCATGGCGCGCCTGCGCGCCCCCAAGGACGGCTGCCCGTGGGATCTCGCGCAGGATTTCGCGAGCATCGCCCCCTACGCCCTCGAAGAGGCCGCCGAGGTCGCCGACGCCATCGAGCGCGGGGATTTCGTGGACCTGCGGGAAGAGCTGGGCGACCTGCTGCTGCAGGTGGTCTTCCACGCGCAAATGGCGCGCGAGCGCGCCTTGTTCGATTTCGGCGGAATCGTCGAGGCGATCACCGCGAAACTCATCCGCCGTCACCCCCATGTGTTCGGCGAGGCGCGCGACCTGTCGCCCGACGAGGTCGCCAAGGTCTGGAACGCCATCAAGGCGCAAGAGAAGATCGAACGCGCCGCCGCGCGCGCGGCCGCAGGCGCCCCGCCGGAGCCCGAGGCCGGCGCCCTTGCCGGCGTTCCCTCCGCCCTGCCCGCGCTCGTCCGCGCCCTGAAGCTGCAGGAGAAGGCCTCGAAAGTCGGCTTCGACTGGAACGACGCGCGCCTCGTCATCGCGAAGATCCGCGAGGAATGCGACGAGATGGAGCGCGAGATCGAAGCCGGCGACAAGGCCGCCGCCGCAGGCGAACTGGGCGATCTGATGTTCGCGCTGGTCAATCTCGCCCGCCATTGCGACATCGATCCCGAGGCCGCGCTGCGGTCCACCAACGCCAAATTCGAACGCCGCTTCGCCTTCATCGAACGCGCGCTGGCGGCGCAGGGCCGCAAGCCGCAAGAGGCGTCCCTTGCTGAGAAAGACGCGCTTTGGGACGAGGCCAAGAAAGAAGAAAAATCAACAAAACAAAAGACTTGAGAAATTTATCTCAAGCTCTGCGCGAAGCCCCGCCCCGCCGTTTATGGCCCTTGGGCGCCTCGCTCGCGCGCGCATCGGGGAAGCGGCGCAGCAGCCGTTCGGCCCGCTCCGGCGCCACCCGGACGGCGAGGCTCACCACCCCGTCCTCATTGTCGCGCCGCGACAGGACCTGCGTCTGCGCATAGAGCCAGCTCAGACCCTCCCCGTCCTGCGGCTGCAGATCGAGGTCGAAGGAGAGATGTTTGGCCGACAGCCGCGCCTCGACGCCGGCCAGCAGATCCTCGATCCCCTCGCCCGTGACGGCGGAGACGACGAATGGCCGCTGGCTCATCGGACCCCGACGGGCGGCGTTGAGCAGGGCGAGGCGCCGGTCTTCGGGCAGCAGGTCCACCTTGTTCCAGACCTCCATGAGCCGGGGATCGTGCGGATCGACGCCCAGCTCTTCGAGGATCTGCCGAACGTCGGCGCTCTGGGCCTGCGTGTCCTCGTGGGAAATGTCGCGCACATGCAGCACGACGTCGGCGGAGATCACCTCCTCCAGCGTCGCGCGGAAGGCGGAGACGAGCATGGTCGGCAGGTCGGAGATGAACCCCACCGTGTCCGACAGCATGATCCGTTCGCCATGGGGCAGGCGCACCGCGCGCAGCGTCGGGTCGAGCGTGGCGAACAGCATGTCCTTGGTGAGCACGTCGGCGCGCGTCAGCCGATTGAAAAGGGTGGACTTGCCCGCATTGGTGTAGCCCACGAGCGCCACCACGGGATAAGGCACGTCCTGGCGCTGCTTGCGATGCAGGCCGCGCGTTTTCTTGACCGTCTCCAGCTCCCGCTCGATGCGGGTGATGCGCTCGAGAATGAGCCGCCGGTCGATCTCGATCTGGCTTTCGCCGGGGCCGCCCATGAAGCCGAACCCGCCGCGCTGGCGCTCAAGATGGGTCCAGGAGCGCACGAGCCGCGACTTCTGATAGGCCAGATGCGCAAGCTCCACCTGAAGCGAACCCTCGCGGGTGCGCGCGCGCCGGCCGAAAATCTCAAGGATCAGGCCCGTTCGGTCGATCACCTTGGCGCCGAAAGCCTTTTCGAGATTGCGCTGCTGCACGGGCGACAGCGCGCAATCCACCATCACGAGGCCGATCTCCTCGGCCTTCACCCGTTCGGCGATCTCCTCGACCTTGCCCGTGCCCAGAAACGTGGCCGGCCGGATCTGGCTGAGCATGACGATTTCAGAGCCGGTGACGTCAAGATCGATGGCGCGCGCCAAACCCTCCGCCTCCGCCGCCCGCGCCTGCGCGTCGCGCGTGACGTCCGCGCGCGTGCCGCCGATGGCGCGCGCAGCGGCGCGCTCCGTGAGATAGGGGCCGACGACAAGGGCCCGGGTGCGCTGGGCCGCGGCGCGTTCAGGGTCGAACCCGTCCTGACGGCGGGATTCGTCCTGGCTCGAATGGGCGTCCGTCAAAAGCGCTCCGGTTCAGCCTGGCGTCACGATTGCGGGTCCGCCCCGCCTTCTTCGGCCGGCTCGAACATCGAGATCGGCGCGCCCGGCATGATCGTGGATATGGCGTGCTTGTAGACGAGTTGCGAGTGCCCGTCCCGGCGCAGCAGCAAACAAAAGTTGTCGAACCAGGTCACGACGCCCTGAAGCTTCACGCCGTTGACGAGGAAGATGGTGAGCGGAACTTTGTTTTTCCGAACATAGTTCAGAAAAGTGTCCTGTAGGTTTTGGGCGCGTTCAGCCGCCATGTCGTAACCCCTTTTAGCCCCCGATCGGACCGGGAGACTTCAGACTTGCGTCGCCTTCAGACATTGCATGAGGCCGGTTTCAAGTAAAGGACGCGCCGGGTTTATCGACACCGCCTTTTAGGCGCGCGGCGCCTGAATGCGCGCCTGTTTGTTAATCAATGGACAGCGACTTGAGCTTGCGATGCAGCGCCGAACGCTCCATGCCGATGAATTCCGCCGTGCGGGAGATATTGCCGCCGAAGCGGCTGATCTGCGCCACCAGATATTCGCGCTCGAACACTTCGCGCGCCTCGCGCAGCGGCAGGCTCATCAGCTTCTCGCCGCCCGAACCATTGGGCGTGGAGGGCACGAGCGCGCCGATCTCGGCAGGTAACATTTCGGCGGTGATCTCCGCATCGGGATCGCCGCTCGCCAGGATCATCAGCCGCTCCACATTATTGCGCAGCTGCCGGATATTTCCGGGCCAGTCGTGGCTTTGCAGCACGGCCATGGCGTCGGCGCCGATGCGCCGGCGCGGCATGCCGCTGGCCGCCGACAATTGCTCCATGAAGAAATCGACAAGCTCGGGAATGTCCTCCCGCCGCTCGCTGAGCGAGGGCGCGCGGATCGGCACCACCGAGAGGCGATGGAACAGGTCTTCGCGGAAGGCCCCCTCCCCGATCGCCGCCGCCATGTCCTTGCTGGTGGAGGAGATGATGCGCACGTCCACATTCACCCGCGTCGCCCCGCCCACGCGCTGGAAATTCTGGTCCACGAGAACGCGCAGGATGCGGTTTTGCGTCTCGCGCGGCATGTCGGCCACTTCGTCAAGATAAAGCGTGCCGCCATGGGCCTCTTCGAGCGCGCCGATCTTGCGCGCCTTCGCATCCGCGCCCTCGACGCCGAACAATTCCACCTCCATGGAATCGGGCGTGATATTGGCCGCGTTGAGCGCCACGAACGGCCCCTGCGCGCGGGGCGAGGCCTCATGGATCACGCGCGCGACCAGCTCCTTGCCGGCCCCCGAGGCGCCCGTGATCA
>CAIXDD010000480.1 GCA_903918155.1 uncultured Hyphomicrobiales bacterium | reverse complement strand
GCGTTGTGTTGCGCGACGATGAGGTTTTCGAGCGCGGTCATGCCGGTGAACAGGCGGATGTTCTGGAAGGTGCGCGCCACGCCGGCGCGCGCGGCGATCTCGTGGTCGGCCATGCGTTCGAGCAGATAGATTTCGCCCGACGGCAGGCGCGCCCAGCGCTTGCCCGTATTGGTGAGGGCGCGCACCTCCTGCGCCTGCGCGCGGCCTTCGCGCGCGAAGGCGAGGCGCCCGCGCGTGGGCTTGTAGAATCCCGTCACGCAATTGAACAGGGTGGTCTTGCCGGCGCCATTGGGGCCGATCAGCGCGGTGATGTCGCCGCGCCCCACGTCGAAGGAGACGTCGTTCACGGCGACGAGCCCGCCGAAGCGCATCGACAGGCGCTCCACGCGCAGCAGCGGATCGGTGCGCCAGCGGCTCATCCGTTGCCCTCCTTCACCAGCGCGGCGGCGACCGCGCGCCGTTGGTTGAGGAAGATGGTGGGCGTGCGCGCGGCGACGAAGCCGCGCGGCTTCCAGATCATCATCGCCACCATGGCGAGGCCGAACAAAAGCATGCGGTATTGGTTGGGATCGAAATTCGCGCCGAACAGATGTTTGAGAAAATCCAGCTCGCGCAGGATCTCCGTGCCGCCGATCATCGCGGCCGCCGCCAGCGCCACGCCGATCTGCGAGCCCATGCCGCCCAGAACCACGATGGCGAGAATGGTCGCCGATTCCATGAAGGTGAAGGAGTTCGGATTCACGAAGCCCTGACGCACGGCGAAAAACGCGCCGGCGAGCCCGCCGATGGCCGCGCCCAGCGCGAAGGCCGTGAGCTTCGTATTGACGGTGTTCACCCCCAGCGCGCGGCATGCGATCTCGTCCTCGCGCAGCGCCTCCCAGGCGCGCCCGATCGGCAGGCGGCGCAACCGAACCGTCACGAAGGCGGTCAACAGCGCGAGCGCGAGGATGAGATAGAAGAGAAAGATCGACCGATGGATCGGCGCGAAGGCGAGGCCGAAGGTCGCCGCGAAACCATTATCCGCCGCCGTGAAGGGAAGGCCGAAGAACGTGATGCGCGGAATGGAGGAGAGTCCCGCCTCGCCATTGGTCAGCTCGACCCAATTGGTGAGCACGATGGAGATGATCTCCCCGAAGGCCAGCGTGACGAGCGCAAGATAATCGCCGCGCAGGCGCAGGACGGGAAATCCCAGCAGCACGCCCCAGAAGGCCGCGAGCACGCCCGCCAGCGGCAGGCAGACCCAAAACGACAGGCCGAAATGCGTGGTTAAGAGCGCATAGGCGTAAGCGCCGACGGCGTAGAAGGCGACGTAACCCAGATCGAGAAGGCCGGCGAGGCCCACGACGATGTTCAGTCCCCAGCCCAGCATGACGAAGATGAGAATCTGCACGCCGTAATTATTGATCCATTTGAGCGAGCCTTGCGGGCCCAGCCAGCCCAGCAGGACGAGCGGATAGGCGACGAGCGCGCCGATCGCCGCGACGGCGAACAGTTTCGCGCCCCAGCCAGCGACCTTGCCCGCGCCGCGCGCGCTCGCGCTT
>CAIXDD010000479.1 GCA_903918155.1 uncultured Hyphomicrobiales bacterium | reverse complement strand
TGTCTTGCGCCGTTTGTTGCGTCGTGTTTTGCGCCCTTTTCGTCCTGCCGGCGCAAGCCCAGCAGGCGGGCTGCGATTCCACGCTGTCCTGCGACGAGGCGCAGCTGGGCGCCTATGCGCCGCCCGACGTGGTCGCGCCGAAGCCGGTCGATCCGGAGGAGGCGCGCGGCAAGGCGCCGCCGCTGCCGCTGTTCGGCCTCGAGCGCAAGATCCGCGTGAAGCCCGGCTCGGGCTTGTGGGTGGCGGGCGAGCCCATCACGGGCGGCAATGTGTTTCTCAACGGCTCGCGCTCAAAAGTCTCCCTCGACTTCAAGATCGGCTTCTGAATTTGCGCCGCGGCGCATTGCATCCGGTCCCCAAGCCTGAAAGATTACGCCGCGCCGCCGAACGAGGCGGGCGACCCAATGCAACAGGGGAGGGGAAATGAGCGCCGACGACACGCGGAACGCGTCCGCCAAACGCAACGACATCGGACGCGAGGAGCCCGTGGGACCGCTCGCCGTCAAGGCCGGCTTCGGCAGCGACGTCGTGGCGGAGACCCTGCGCGATCTCGATCTGCGCTATATCGCGCTCAATCCCGGCGCCAGCTATCGCGGCCTGCACGATTCCATCGTGAATTATCTGGGCAACAAGAATCCCGAAATGCTCCTGTGCCTGCATGAGGAGCATGCGATCCATATCGCGCAGGGCTATGCGAAAGTCACCGACAAGCCGATGGCCTGCGCGGTCCATTCCAATGTGGGCCTGATGCATGCGTCCATGGCGATCTTCAACGCCTGGTGCGACCGCATGCCGATGGTGGTTCTGGGCGCGGGCGGCCCTGCGGACGCCGCGCGCCGGCGCCCGTGGATCGACTGGATCCACACCTCGCGCGACCAAGGCGCGATGATCCGCAATTATGTGAAATACGACGACATGCCGACTTCGCCGGCGGCCGCGCGCGAGGCGCTGGCGCGCGCCAAATGGCATGCGGAGACCTCCCCCAAGGGGCCCGTCTACGTCAATCTCGACGTCGGCCTGCAGGAAGATCCGCTCCCCAAGGCGCTGCCGCCCTTCGACGTGAAGCGCTTCACGCCCGACGTCAGCGTGGGCGCCACGCCCGAACAGATCGCCGAACTCGCGGCCATGGCGCGGGCGGCGAAGAATCCGCTCATCGTCTATGGGCGTTTCTCGCGCGCGCAGACGGGCTGGGACGCGCGCGTCGCGCTCGCCGAAAAGCTCGGCGCGGGCGTGTTCTCCGATCTCAAGGTCGGCGGCTCCTTCCCCACCGACCATCCCCTGCACATCGCCTGTCCGGGCATGGCGCCGGTGAAGGAGGCGGGCGAGGCCTTGCGCAAGGCCGATCTCATCCTGGCCTTCGACGTGGTGGATCTGGGAGGCCTGTTCAAGACCAATCTCGACGGCGAAACGCCGAGCGCGAAGATCGTGCATGTCTCGCTCGACCATCGCATCCATAACGGCTGGAGCATGGACCATCAGGGCCTGCCGCCGGTCGATCGCTTCATCTCGGCGGATGTGGATGTGGTCGCGCCGCAATTGCTCGCAGCTCTGGCGGACGTGAAAGCGCCGGCGGTCAAGACGCTGCGCGAGCGGCCGAAGCTGGAGATCCGCGACGGCAAGGAGCGCCCGCTCGTGCGCGACCTCGCGCTGTCGCTGCGCAAGGCGCTGGGGACGCGCGACGTGTGTCTCATGTCCACCACCATCGCATGGCATGAGGATTGGTGGCCGATCCGCCATCCGCTCGATTATGCGGGCGGGGCGGGCGGCGGCGGCCTTGCGGCCGGCCCCGGCATATCGGTGGGCGGCGCGCTGGCGCTGCGGGATTCGAAGCGCATGGCGGTGGGCATCGTCGGCGACGGCGATTTCCTGATGGGCGCGACGGCGGTGTGGACGGCGGTGCGCTACAAACTGCCGCTGCTCCTCGTCGTGTCGAACAATTCGTCCTTCTTCAATGACGAATTGCATCAGGAGCGGGTCGCCATCGCGCGCGACCGGCCCGTGGAGAACCGCTGGATCGGGCAGAAGATGATCGAGCCCGACGTGGACATCGCGGCCATCGCGCGCGGCCAGGGCGCCATGGGCGTCGGGCCGGTCCATTCCATCGCCGAACTGCCGAAGGCCTTCGCCGACGCCATCGCCCATGTGGAGGCGGGCGGCGTCGCCCTCGTCGACGTGCGCGTGGTGCCCGGCTACGCCTGAGACTCGCGCGCGCGGCTCCGCTCGGGGTCGCGCGCGTCTTGGCGCATGCGACTGGCGCATGCGACTGGCGCTGGCGGCTTCGCGGACCTATCTGAGGGGTCGAGCTTCCAGAGACCCGCCAACTTCCGGTGACCGCCATGCAGGACGACGACCAGACCGCCGCGATTCATGTCGCGCCCGCCCCCGCCGCGCGCGCCGCCGTCGAACATGTCATCGTCCCGCGGGTGAGCGATCTGGGCGGACTGCAGGTGCGCCGCGCCTTACCGGCGCAGGAAACGCAGATGATCGGGCCCTTCATCTTCTTCGATGAATTCGGGCCTGCGGAATTTCTGCTCGGCGAGGGGCTCGACATTCGCCCCCATCCCCACATCGGCCTGTCGACCGTGACCTATATGTTCGAGGGCGAGATCATGCATCGCGACTCGCTGGGCACCGCCCAGACGATCCGCGCCGGCGAGCTGAATCTCATGCGCTCCGGGCGCGGCATCGTTCATTCCGAGCGCACGCCGCAGGCCGCCCGCGCGGGCCGCCCGAAACTGCACGGAATCCAGACCTGGATGGCCCTGCCGCGCGCGCTGGAGGACGGCGATCCCGCTTTCGTCCACCATGGCGCGCAGGATTTGCCCGCGCTCGAGGACGAGGGCAAGCGCGTGACGCTCATTCTCGGATCCATGTATGGGCTTGCGGCGGGCGCGCGCACGCCCACGCAGACGATCTACGCCGACGCGATCCTGCAAGCCGGCGCCGCGCTGCCCTTCGACGCCTCGGCGGCGGAGGAGCGCGGATTCTATGTGGCGCAGGGCGAAGTCGCCGTCGGCGACGACAGATTCGCCGCCGGCCGGCTCGTCGTGCTGCGGCGGGGCGAGACGATCTCCTTGCGCGCGACGACGGACGCGCGGCTGATCCTGCTCGGCGGCGAGCCGATGGACGGGCCGCGCTATGTCTGGTGGAATTTCGTCTCCTCGCGCAAGGAGGCGATGATCGCGGCCGCCCATGCGTGGGAGCGCGGGGAAATGCCGAAAGTCCCCGGCGACGAGGACGATTTCATTCCCATGCGCTGAGGGCGCGCGACGGCGCGCAAAAAATTAGCGCGCAAAAAATTAGCGCGCAAGAAAACGACATGTCAGAAAATGGCGCGCAAGAAAGCGGCGCGCGCAAATGAAAAGGCCGCGTGCGAGGACGCACGCGGCCCTGATCGTGGTCGGTTCGCCTGGATCAGGCGGCGGCGAGATTGCCGGCCGACTGCTTGCCCGAGCGGCGATCCGTCTCGAGTTCGTAGGAGACCTTCTGGCCTTCGTTCAGCGTGCGCATGCCGGCGCGCTCAACGGCGGAGATATGGACGAACACGTCCTTGCCGCCTTGATCCGGCTGAATGAAGCCGTAGCCTTTTTCGGTGTTGAACCACTTCACGGTTCCAGTCGCCATGGGAATATTCCTTCGTCAATCGTTGCGCATGGACGGATGAGCGCCTTCGCGCCCTCCCGCCCGGTTCTTCGAGTTTTGGTAGAGAATTGTCTGCGCGCCGATCCCGAAGGGGCGAAGCGGCCAATAGTTCGTCCGGCCAAAGTCGATGGAGGCAACATAAGCGTCCATCGCGGCGAAAGCAAGGAAGCATGACCGAGGGAAGGCGAAAAGAGCCTTCCTAAAGCCATGCGTGATTAATTCTCGGGAAAGATGTGCAGGCTACGATTAAGCAGAGGAGCCGGCATGACGTCCCATTTACACCGTTTCAGCCGTGACGAGCGCGGCGCCACGATGATCGAATACGCGCTCATGCTGTGTTTCGTCACGCTGATCTGCGTCGGCGCGTTCCGCACGCTTGGGGGCGACAGCGGGGGCTTTTTCGACCGGGTTTTCAATCAGCAGCTCGGGCCGGCCCTGCGGTGACCTGAAGGCCTGCGCGCGTGATCCGCCCCACGACCGCATAGGCGGCGACCATGGCGGCGGCGCCGAACAGGGCCGCGCCGATCACCAGGCCGAGCAGGCCGCCCTCCGGGCCGCCCCATGCCGCGCCATAGGCGACGAAGGGAATGGCGCCGATCGTGGCGCGCCCCCAGTTGAAGGCGGTCGACAGAAAGGCGAAGCCAAGGTTGTTGAAGGCCGCGTTAGCGACGAACAGGCAGCCCAGAAACAGCCATTGCAGCGCGCCGACCGTGCAGAAGAACGCGACCAGCGAGGCGGTCGCGCCCTGCGCGGAGAACAGGGCGACGATATGGGGCGCGCTCGCCCATAACAGCGCCCACATGAACATCGAATAGCCGATCGCCACGATGAAGCAATCGGTCAGCGTGCGGCGCACGCGCCCATATTCGCGCGCGCCCCAGTTCTGGGCGACGATGGGGCCCACCGCGCCCGACAATGCGAAGAGAATGCCGAACGCCACCGGCGCCAGCCTGTCGATGATCGCGAAGGCGGCGATCACGGGCTCCCCATAGGCGGAGAACACGCGCAGGACCCAGGCGGTGGAGACCGGGGCGGCGAGATTGGTGGCGATGGCGGGCAGGGCCACGGCGCTCAGCGGCCGCAGGTCCGCCTTCAGATGGGCGAGGGCGGGGCGGGCGACGAGGTCATGCACCGCGACCGCGCCCCACAGGCCGACGGCGGCGAAGACGAGGCGCGAGACGACCGTGGCGACCGCCGCGCCTTGCACGCCCATGCCGAAGCCGAAAATGAGCAGCGGGTCGAGCAGCGCGGTGATCGCCCCGCCCCAGAGCGTCACATACATGGATCGTTTGGCGTCGCCCACCGAGCGCAGCGCCCCCGACAGCGCCATGCCCAGCGCCATGGGCGCATTGGCGGGCAGGGTAATGAGCAGGAAATCGCTGGCGACGCGCAGCGCGGGCCCGTCGGCGCCCATGAGGCGCAGCAGGTCCTCGCGCAGCGGCAGGGCGACCAGCGTGGTCGCGACCGCGGCCAGCGCGCTGAGCGTGAGGCCGGAGGCGGCGTAGCGGCGCGCCCTTTCGCGGTTTCCCGCGCCCAGCTCCCGCGCCATCAGCGCGCTCACGGCGATGGTGAGGCCGATGCTGATGGAGATCATGAAGAACAGGATCTGCGTCGCATAGCCCACGCCCGCGGTCAGCGCCGGGTCGCCCAGCCATGAGATGTAGAGCAGCGAGAGCAGGTCCACGACGAAGACGGCGACCAGGCCGATGGCGCCCGTGGCCGTCATCACCGCCACATGGCGCATGATGGAGCCTTGCGTGAAGACGGCGCGGCGCTGGCCGGCGGGCGCGGCGCTCATCCGACCGTCAGCCGGCGACGCGCGAGGCGATCGGCGCAGGCGCGCAGGCGGATGCGGGCGGAAGAGAGGGCGGGGCGGTGGGAGGTCAGGGCCGTGGTCTCGCGAGGGCGGGCCTTCATATAGACGCGCGCGGGCGGGAAAGCGACCCCGGCCCGCCTTGACTTCCGCGCCGGCGGGGCCCCAATTCCCGCCCATGCACGCCCCGTCCTCCGCCCGCGCGCCGGCCCGGCCGCCGCTCCATGTCCTGCTCTGCGCTCCGCGCGGCTTCTGCGCCGGCGTGGTGCGCGCCATCGACGCCGTGGAGCGCGCGCTCGCGCTCTATGGCGCGCCGGTCTATGTGCGCCATGAGATCGTGCATAACAAATTCGTCGTGGACAGCCTGCGCGCCAAGGGCGCGATCTTCGTCGAAGAGCTCGACGACGTGCCCGACGTGGGCGCGCCGGTGATCTTCTCCGCCCATGGCGTGCCCAAGGCGGTGCCGGAAGCCGCGCGCCTGCGCAATCTCTTCACCATCGACGCCACCTGTCCGCTGGTCACGAAAGTCCATCGCGAGGCCGAGGTCCATCACCGGCGCGGGCGCCTCGTCGTGCTCATCGGCCATGCGGGCCATCCGGAAGTCGTCGGCACGATGGGGCAATTGCCCGACGGCGCGGTCCTTCTGGTGGAGAGCATCGAGGACGTCGCGCGCCTCGTCCCGCCTGCGGACGTCCCGCTCGCCTGGGCGAGTCAGACCACCTTGTCGGTGGACGACACGCGCGAGATCGTCGCCGCGCTTCTGGCGCGCTTTCCCGCCATCGTCGGCCCGCACAAGGACGACATCTGCTACGCCACCACCAATCGGCAGGAAGCGGTCAAGGCGGTCGCGCCGCGCGTGGAGGCGATGATCGTCGTGGGCGCGCCCAATTCGTCGAATTCGCAGCGCCTGCGCGAAGTGGCCGAACAGGCGGGCTGCCGCCTGTCGCTTCTGGTGCAGCGCGGGCGCGATCTCGACGTCGCGCGTCTGGCGGGCGTGACGCGGCTGGGCGTCAGCGCCGGCGCCTCCGCGCCCGAGACGTTGGTGGAGGAGATTCTCGACGTCCTGCGCGCCCATTTCGACGTGACGCTCGAGACGGTGACGACGGCGGCCGAAAACGTCTATTTTCCGCCGCCGCGCGACCTGCGCGCCCCCGCGCAGGCCTGAAGCGGGCCGGCCGGGCGATTCGCCCGTCCCTGTCCTCTCTCGTAAGCCCTGAACGCGGGCGGTTTGACCCTGCCGCCTTCGCTGGCTAACAGGGGAGCGCGCCCCGGAGCCCGCCATGGCCGTCTACACCGAAGTTCCCGACGACGAACTCGCCGCCTTTCTGGCGGATTACGAGCTGGGCGACCTCCTGTCCTGCAAGGGCATCGCGGAGGGCGTGGAAAATTCGAACTTCCTGCTCCATGTCACGGCGGGTCATTACATCCTCACGCTTTACGAGAAGCGCACGGCGGAAAGCGACCTGCCGTTCTTCCTCGGCCTGATGGAGCATTTGTCCGCCGGCGGCCTCGTCTGCCCGCTCCCGGTGCGCAACCGCGCCGGCGCGGCTTTGGGTCGTCTGGCGGGGCGGCCCGCCGCGATGGTGACCTTTCTGGAAGGCATGTCCGTGCGCCGGCCCGACGCGAAACATTGCGGACAGGTGGGCGAGGCGCTGGCGCGCATGCATCTGGCGGGCGCGGGCTTCGCGCTGGCGCGGCCCAATGCGCTGTCGGTGGACGGATGGGCCCGCCTGTTCGCGCAGGCGCAGGCGCGCGCGGATTCCGTGCAGCCGGGCCTCGCCGCCGCGCTGCGCGCGGAACTTGCCCATGTGCAGGCCCATTGGCCGCAGGACCTGCCGCGCGGGATCATCCATGCGGATCTCTTCCCCGACAATGTGTTCTTTCTGGGCGGCGTCCTGTCGGGCCTGATCGATTTCTATTTCGCCTGCGAGGACGCGCTCGCCTATGATCTCGCGATCTGCCTCAACGCTTGGTGTTTCGAGGGCGATTCCTCGTTCAACGTCACGAAGGGCATGGCGATGCTAGCCGGCTATGGCCGGGTGCGTCCGCTGGAGGCGCGCGAAATCGAGGCTCTGCCGCTGCTCGCGCGCGGCGCCGCGCTGCGCTTCCTTCTCACCCGCCTTGTCGATTGGCTCGACACGCCCGTAGGCGCGCTGGTGAAGAAGAAGGATCCGCTCGAATATGCGAAGAAACTGCGCTTTCACCAGCAGGCGACGAGCGCGGTCGATTACGGCCTCATGCGATGAGCGCACGCGTCGCGATCTGGACCGACGGCGCCTGTTCGGGCAATCCCGGCCCGGGAGGCTGGGGCGCGATCCTCACCTTCGGCGACCATGAGAAGGAATTGTTCGGCGGCGAGCCGCAGACCACCAATAATCGCATGGAGCTGACGGCGGCGATCAATGCGCTGGAGGCG
>CAIXDD010000478.1 GCA_903918155.1 uncultured Hyphomicrobiales bacterium | reverse complement strand
TGAGGCGTTCGTGGTCGAGGGCGGGTTCGACGCGCTCAAACGCGCGGGCGCGCCCGTGGTCGTCGACCGCCGGCAGCCGCTCGAGCTGCAGCGGCAAGTGCAGATCGGCGCCGGCGCGCTTGGTCTTGGCGGCACGCTGCTGGGCCTCTTCGTCGCGCCGGGCTTTTCCGCGATCCCCGCTTTCGTGGGCGCCGGCCTGATCTTCGCGGGCGTCACCGGTTTCTGCGGCATGGCGCGCCTGCTCGCGCTTGCGCCGTGGAACGCCGGCATGCGCAAGGCGAACACCTGACGTCGTCGCGAAGCGTGGGAGGTCGATGTGCTGAGTCTCGCCCTAGGTCTATCCGCGGCGCAGGCTGCGCTTGGCCTGTTTTCGGGATCGATGGTGGGATTCGCGCTCGGGCTTGTGGGCGGGGGCGGGTCCATTCTCGCCGTGCCCCTGCTGGTCTATGTCGTGGGCGTGGCGAGCCCGCATGAGGCGATCGGCACAAGCGCGGTCGCCGTGGCGCTCAACGCGCTTGTGAATCTCGCTCTGCATGCGCGCAAGGGCCATGTGAAATGGCCCTGCGGCCTCGTGTTCGCCGGCGCAGGCTTCGCAGGCGCATGGGCTGGCTCGACGCTCGGCAAGGCCGTCGACGGGCAAGCCTTGCTCGCCGCCTTCGCGGTGCTGATGATCGCCATCGGACTCTATTCCTTCCTGCGGCGCGGGCGTGAGGGCGAAGCGAAAGTCCGCCTGTCCAAGCGCAATGCGGCGCCGCTTGTCTTCGGCGGGCTCGCCGCCGGCGCCTTGTCGGGCTTCTTCGGGATCGGGGGCGGGTTTCTCATCGTTCCCGCCTTGATGATGGCGACAGGCATGCCGCCGCTCGCCGCCATCGCCACGTCGCTGGTGAGCGTCGCCAGCTTCGGCGCGGCGACCGCCGGCAATTACGCCTTGTCGGGCCTCGTCAATTGGCCGCTGGCGGCGCTGTTCGTGCTGGGCGGCGCGCTTGGCGGATATGCGGGCGCGCAAGCGGCTGCGAGGCTTGCGCTTGCGAAGGGACGCCTGGAGGCGAGCTTTGCATTGTTCGTCGTGCTCGTGGGAGTCTATGTGCTGGCGCGCGCGCTCCTCGTTTAGGCCGACGTCTTTTTTCCGCCGCTATCTCCTCTTCTCATGACGATGCGCTGCGTCGCGCGGGCTGTGAGCCGCGACGCGAAGCCGCGGCGCGATTCCGCGGTGCGTTCTGCGTTTCTCGGCGTTCCAGGGGACCGCGTTCGGCTGATGCGGCCGGCCTTTTGGCGACGTCGAGAAACTTTGGAGTTCCTGTCGCGTTCTGACCCAGAGCCTAGCAAGCCGCATGCGCGGCTTTCGCCCCGATGCGGACCGAAAGGGGACACATGACGCCGGCCTCAGATCTCCTGACTCGCTATTCCAATGATTACGACCGACGTCGGACGTCGGAAATGTCCATCTTGGAATTTCTGGAAGAATGTCGCGTCAACCCGGAATGCTACGCCGGGCCGCACGAACGTCTGCTCGCCGCCATCGGCGAGCCGGTGGTGATCGACATGGCGAAAGACGCGCGCCTCGGCCGCATCTTCATGAACCGCACGATCCGCACCTATCCCGCCTTCTCCGAATTCTACGGCATGGAGGAGACGGTGGAGCGCATCGTCTCCTTCTTCCGCCACGCCGCGCAGGGACTGGAGGAGCGCAAGCAGATCCTCTATCTGCTCGGCCCCGTCGGCGGGGGCAAGTCTTCGCTCGCCGAACGGCTGAAGGCGCTGATGGAGGCCAGGCCCATCTATGTGCTGAAGGCCGGAGACGATTTGAGCCCCGTGTTCGAAAGCCCGCTCTGCCTGTTCGATCCGATAGCGCAGGGCGAGGAGATCGAACGCCGCTACGGCGTTCCCCGCCGCAGGCTCACGGGCCTCATGAGCCCCTGGTGCCTCAAGCGGCTCGACGAATTCCGCGGCGACCTGACAAAATTCAGCGTCGTGAAACTCTCGCCCTCGCG
Organism: uncultured Hyphomicrobiales bacterium; assembly: GCA_903918155.1. Taxonomy (GTDB): domain Bacteria; phylum Pseudomonadota; class Alphaproteobacteria; order Rhizobiales; family Beijerinckiaceae; genus Terripilifer. Next base: position 1,650 of record CAIXDD010000478.1, on the reverse strand, counting down.
CTTGCGCCAGATCGCCGTCGCCAAGACCGAGCCGGGCGACGAGAACAATCAGGACATCTCTTCGCTGGTGGGCAAGGTGGACATCCGCAAGCTGGAAAGCCTCGCCCAGAACGATCCCGACGCCTACAGCTATTCCGGCGGACTCAACCGCGCCAATCAGGGACTTCTTGAATTCGTCGAAATGTTCAAGGCGCCCATCAAAATGCTGCATCCGCTGCTCACGGCGACGCAGGAGGGCAATTATATCGGCACCGAGAACATCGGCTCCATCCCTTTCAACGGCGTCATTCTCGCCCATTCCAACGAGGCGGAGTGGCAGAGCTTCAAGTCGAACAAGAACAACGAAGCCTTCATCGACCGCATCTATCTCATCAAGGTGCCCTATTGCCTGCGCTCCACCGAGGAGCAGCGCATTTATGAAAAGCTGATCCGCGGCTCCGAGCTGGGCGAGGCGCCTTGCGCGCCGGCGACGCTGGAGATTCTGGCGCGCTTCTCCGTCATGTCGCGCCTCAAGCCGCATGAAAATTCGACCATGTTCTCCAAGCTGCGGGTCTATGACGGCGAAAGCCTGCGCGAGACGGACCCGCGCGCGCGCTCCTTGCAGGAATATCGCGACGTCGCCGGACCCGACGAGGGCATGGACGGCGTTTCAACGCGCTTCGCCTTCAAAGTGCTCGCGGCGACCTTCAACCACGATCCCTCCGAAGTGGCGGCCGATCCGGTGCATCTCATGTATGTGCTGGAACAGGCGATCCGGCGCGAGCAATTTCCGGCGGAGACGGAGAAGCGCCTGCTCGAATATATCAAGGGCGATCTAGCTCCGCGCTACGCCGAATTCATCGGCCACGAGATCCAGAAAGCCTATCTCGAATCCTATCACGATTACGGACAGAATCTGTTCGATCGTTACGTCGATTACGCCGACGCATGGGTGGAGGATCAGGACTTCAAGGATCCCGACACCGGGCAGATGCTCGACCGCGAGCTTTTGAATCAGGAATTGACGAAGGTCGAGAAACCAGCCGGAATCGCCAATCCGCGCGACTTCCGCAACGAGGTCGTGAAATTCGCATTGCGCTCGCGCGCGGGCAATTCCGGCAAGAATCCGCCGTGGACGAGCTATCAGAAAATCCGCGAAGTGATCGAGCGGCGCATGTTCAGCCAGGTGGAGGACCTTCTGCCCGTCATCAGCTTCGGCTCCAAGAAAGACAATGAGACGGAGCGCAAGCACGCGGATTTCGTCTCGCGGATGACCGAGCGCGGTTACACCGAGAAGCAGGTGCGCCGCCTCGTGGAATGGTACATGCGCGTTCGGCAGTCCGCCTGACGCGAGGAGGGCGCCCGCCGTGCAGCTCATCGACAAGCGGCTCAATCCTTCGGGCAAGAGTCTGCCCAACAGGCAACGCTTCTTGCGACGGGCGCGGGCGATCGTGCGCAAGGCCGTGCGCGAGGCCTCCGTTGAGCGCGGCGTTCGCGAGCTTGAAGGGGGCGGCGTGATCGTCATTCCCGCACAGGGCGTCGAGGAGCCGCGCTTTCGTCGCGGCGAGGCCGCGCGCACACGTCACGTTCTCCCGGGCAATCGGGAATTCGTGGAAGGCGACCGCCTGCCGCGCCCGCAGGGCGGCGCGGGCGGCGGCGGCGCGCAGGCGG
>CAIXDD010000477.1 GCA_903918155.1 uncultured Hyphomicrobiales bacterium | reverse complement strand
GTCGCGCAGCACGCCGAGATCATGCGGCGCGCAGCCAAGACGGCGCAACATGGCCAGCAGCATGAAGCGATTGGAATCATAAATCTGGGCACCGCTGCGCTCCGTTCCCGGCGCCGCCAATTCATTACCGGTTGAGAACACGCCGACGCGCAAACGCTGCGCGACGTTGAGTTCATGGGCTCCCAAAGCTGCTGCAAAAGCTACGTCCTGCGGGCGCAGGCGAGCGCCTTTTCGCAAGGCGATCTGATCCGCCTCAATGTCCTCGCCCGCCGGGCGCATATTGGCGCCTCGCTTGAGGCCGCTGGGCAAAATCACGTGATCGCCTTCAAGCGTCACGTCTTCCTGCATGAATACAGTGTCGGCGCCAGGCGGCATCGGCGCGCCGGTGAACACGCGGGCGGCCGCTCCAATCTCAAGCGCCTGCGCCCCGGCGCCCGCTTCGACGCGACCAAGCACCGGCAGGCTGGTCAGCTGATCTGGAACCAGGTCGGAGAAGCGCACCGCATAACCGTCGACGGCGGAATTTGCGAACGGCGGCAGCGGAAAACGTGCGGCCAGATCTTCGCAAAGCACGCGACCATCTGCCTCCATCAGCGACACGCGCCCACACGCCCCCACCGGCAGTGCGCGGGCTATTATAAGATCAATCGCGGCGTCGACCGACAGCATCGGCCCGCCAAAGGCGAAGCAATCGTCGCTGAGTTGAGCCATTCATTCGCCCCGGGCAGATAGAAGCGCCTGCACGGCCTCGATTGAGAGCGCCGCGCCCAGCATCATATCGACGATGCTCTCAATGTCGTCCAGCCCAACATGTGGCGGCGCGCCATCAGCGGGCGCAACGTCGGAAGCGACGCCAGCAATATCTGGATCGTCCGGCCACAGAAACGGCTTGCCGTTCGCCGTCCGATGAACCTCGATCTTGGGATGGGCGCTGCGCTTGAAGCCTTCCACAAGAACGAGGTCGACGACGGTGAGCTTTGCCAGCAATTGCGGCAGGGTCCATTCAGCAGCGCCGCGCAATTCGTGCATCAGCGCAAAGCGATTGGCCGAGGCGACCAGAACCTCCTGGGCTCCCGCCTCGCGATGGACCCAGGAATCCTTGCCCGGAACGTCGACGTCGAACGCATGATGGGCATGCTTGATGGTTGAGACGCTCAGACCGCGCGCATTCAGCACCGGGATCAGTTTTGCGAGCAGCGTGGTCTTGCCTGCGCCGCTCCAGCCCGCCAGTCCGATGATTTTCATGTCGGATGCCTTTGGCGGATACTTCTAAAACAACCCCTCCCCCGCGAAGCGGGAGAGGGGACATGCAGTAACGGGCTACTCGGCCGGAACGGAGCCCTTGGGCGCATTGCCGGCAAGCTTCTTGCGCTCTTCGAGCCAAAGGGAGTGATGCTCCTTCGCCCAATTCTCGTCGACTTCGCCCGAGCCCATGGCGTCGAACGCGCCTTCCATGCCAACCGAGCCGATATAGGCGTGCGCCAGCATGACGGCGATGAAGATCATCGCCAGCACCGCGTGGACGTTCACCCAAAATTGCTGGTCGCCGACGGTGGAGCCGCCCTCGAAGGGGAACAGCAGATGCCAGCCAGACACGGACATGATCAGACCGCCAAATGCGACGATCCAGAAAATGCCCTTCTGGCCCGCGTTGAAACGCTTGGCCGGAGGATGCGCGCCCTTCACGAACAGACCGCCGCCAGCCTTGATCCAATCCAGATCAAGCTTGTTGGGGATATTGTCCTTGGCCCAGATGATGAACATCAAAGCCACGCCGACCATGAACGGGAACGAGAGGTAATTATGAGCCAACTTGCCGTAACCCGTCAGCGTGGCGAACGCGGCGTCGCCAAACAGCGGCAGAACAACCGTCTTGCCGAACGACAAATTGAGGCCCGACACGGCCAGAACGATGAACGTGCTCGCCGTCACCCAATGCACGAAGCGATCAAAACCGCCAAAGCGGGTGACAGTGCGGCCCGAAAGGCCCGCATCAACCTTGATGCGGCCGCGCGTGGCATAAAACAGCGCGAGCAGCGCAATGATGCCCAGAATGGCGACGCCGCCAATCACCGGCAGGACGCCCTGATGAAACTTGCGCCAGTCCTGCCCTTCGGGCTGGATCAGCGTCGCAGAATGTGAGTCCGGAATGGTGATGCGTCCGGAGACGCTGGCCCCCGGCTGAAGCGCTTTCAGCAATTGCTCTTCCTTCACCGATTGTGCGGTGGGGTTTGGCGCCTGCTGGGCGGCTGCGGGTTGCGCTGCCGCGACGAAGATCAGAAGCAGCGCAAAGGCGCCGGCTCTGACGAATTGAATGGCCGTGTTCATCGGCGTGCTCTCTGTTCGAAACTGGACCCGCGCGGCCCGAAAGGACCGCGCCCTGTTTGGCGACGTCACAATGCGACGCCGTCCTTGTAGGCCGTCTTCCAGCCCCACGCTCCGGAGCCATAGCCTCGACGCGTCACGCGCTCCTTGTAGATTTCCGCGATGATGGCGCCGTCGCCGGCAAGCAGAGCCTTTGTCGAGCACATCTCGGCGCAGATCGGCAGCTTGCCTTCCGCCAGACGATTGGCGCCGTACTTGACGTATTCCGCCTGGGTGAGGTCAGCTTCCGGACCGCCGGCGCAATAAGTGCACTTATCCATCTTGCCACGCGAACCAAAATTGCCGACGCGCGGATATTGCGGCGCTCCAAAGGGACACGCGTAGAAGCAATAGCCGCAGCCAATGCACAGATCCTTCGAGTGAAGAACCACGGCGTCAACCGTCGTATAGAAGCAATTCACCGGGCACACCGCCGCGCAGGGCGCGTCGGTGCAATGCATGCAGGCCATAGAAACCGAGCGTTCACCCGGCAGGCCGTCGTTGATGGTGACGACGCGGCGGCGGGTGATGCCCCACGGCACGTCATGTTCGTTCTTGCAGGCGGTGACGCAGGCGTTGCACTCAATGCAGCGGTCAGCGTCGCAGAGAAATTTTACACGAGCCATGTTGCTCTCCTTACGCTGCGCTGATCTGGCAAAGGGTCACTTTGCCTTCGTGCATGCCGGTGACAGGATCGTATCCGTAGGTTGTGACCGTGTTCACGCTCTCGCCGAGCACGATCGGATCAGCTCCCTTGGGATAGTTTCCGCGTTGATCGACGCCCTGGAACCAGCCGGCGAAGTGGAACGGCATGAAGGCCACGCCCTTTCCGACGCGCTCGGTGACGAGCGCCTTCACGCGCGCCTTCGAACCGCCTTCAGGCCCGCTCACCCAGACAAAGCCGCCGTCCTTCACGCCGCGAGCGGCAGCGTCGACGGGATTGATCTCGACGAACATGTCCTGCTGCAGCTCGGCGAGCCACTTGTTGGAGCGCGTCTCTTCGCCGCCGCCCTCGTATTCCACGAGGCGGCCAGACGTGAGGATGATGGGGAATTGCTTGGCGACCCCATTGTCCACCGCGGCCTTCTGCTTCGTATGCCCGATATTGGGCATGCGGAACTGACGCCCGTCCTGCAGCGTGGGATATTGCGCGACGAGATCGGCGCGCGGCGAGTAGATCGGCTCGCGATGCACCGGCACCGGATCGGGCAGGTTATAGGCCACCGCGCGCGCCTTGGCGTTGCCATAGGGCAGCACGCCATGATCGAGGCAGACGCGGATGATGCCGCCCGACAAGTCCACGGCCCAGCCGACATTGTCGGGATTGGCGCCGCCGATCGCGTTGATCTGCGCGAGTTCGGCTGCGGTCAGGTCGCTGTCCCAACCAAGCTTCTTGAGCACGCCCAGCGTGAACTCCGGATAGCCGTCGGTCAGTTCGGACCCGCGGCTGTAGGAGCCGTTGGCGAGCAGGCTCACCTGTTCGTTCGTGCCGTCCGCCTTTTTCACCTCGCGCACCACGCCGAAGCGGGCGCGGAACGTGCCGCCGCCGTCCTTCACATGCAGATTGGTATTGTAAAGGATATGCGTGCCGGGATGGCGGATCTCCGGCTTGCCCCAGCACGGCCAGGGAAGGCCGTAATAATCGCCGCCGATCCCCGGCTCGCTGGCGTTCGCGCGCAAGGTCACGATGTCGAACTTGCCCTGATTGGCCATATGCGCCTTCACGCGCTCCGGCGACTGGCCGGAATAGCCGGTGGAGAAGCCGCCCTTGTTGATCTCGCGCAGCAGGTCTTCCGGCGAGGGACGGTTCTTTTCGACCTTCACGTTCTTGAACATCGCGTCGGCGAAACCGAGCTTCTTCGAGAGAAGATAGATCGCCTCGTAATCGTCCTTCGACTCGAAGATCGGCTCGACGAATTTTTCGCCCCATTGAATGGAGCGGTTCGAGGCGGTGCGCGAACCGTCCGTCTCGAAGGAGGTGCAGATCGGCAGGAGATAGGTGCCGTTCTTGCGGCCCGAAAGCGCGGAGAAGGTCGTGGGATGGGGATCGGCCACCACGAGCAGGTCGAGCGCCTCGATGCCCTTGGCGGAATCGCCCATGCGCGGAATCGTGTTGCCGCCGTGGCCGAAGACCACCATCGCCTTCACATTGTCCTTCTGGTCCACGACGTCGGCGGAATAGGTCACCGCGTCGAACCAGCGCGTGGAGGGAATGCCGGGCGTCTCCATGTTCTGCTTCTTCGTGCGCGCGGCGCGCCCGCCCTTTGCGGGCACTTCGTCGAAGCGGTCCATCAGATAATCATAGGGCACGTCCCAGACGCGCGCCCAATGGCGCCAGGCGCCTTCCACCAGGCCGTAATAGAGCGGCAGCGTGCCGATATCGAGGCCAAGGTCGGTCGCGCCCTGCACATTGGTGTGGCCGCGGAAGATGTTGGCGCCCATGCCCGGGCCGCCGACATTGCCGGTGGCGAGCAGCAGGTTGCAATAGGCGCGCACATTGGCGGTGCCCACGGTGTGCTGCGTGCCGCCCATGCACCAGATGAAGGTGGAGGGCCGCTGCTTGGCGAAGGTCTCGGCGACCTTCTTGAGCTGCTCGCCGGGAATGCCGGTGACGCGCTCGACTTCAGCCGGCGTCCATTTGGCGACTTCCGCGCGCACCTGCTCCATGCCGTCGACGCGCTGTTCGATGAACTGCTTGTCCTCCCAGCCGTTCTGGAAGATGTGCCACATCATGCCCCAGATGACCGCGATGTCCGTGCCGCCGCGGAAGCGCACATATTCGGTCGCATGGGCGGCGGTGCGCGTGAAGCGCGGATCGAAGACGATCACATTCGCGCGGTTCGTCTCCTTGCCCGTGAGAATGTGCTGCAGCGAGACGGGATGCGCCTCGGCCGCGTTCGACCCCATGAACACGATGGTCTTCGCGTTGCGGATGTCGTTGTAGGAGTTGGTCTGCGCGCCATAGCCCCAGGTGTTGGCCACGCCGGCGACCGTGGTAGAATGGCAGATGCGCGCCTGATGGTCGACCGAGTTCGTGCCCCAGAAGGCGGCAAACTTGCGGAAGAGATAGGCGCCTTCATTGGTGAATTTCGCCGAGCCCAGCAGATAGACCGAGTCGGCGCCCGACTTGGCGCGGATCGCGGACATCTTGTCGCCGATCTCGTCGATGGCGACGTCCCACGAAATGCGCCGCCACTCGCCGTTGACGAGCTTCAGCGGATATTTCAGGCGGCGATCGCCGAACACCAGCTCGCGCGAGGCCGCGCCCTTGGCGCAATGGGTGCCGCGGTTGATGGGGCTGTCCCAGGCGGGTTCCTGCCCCACCCAGACGCCGTTCTGGATCTCGCCGACGATCGAGCAGCCCACCGAACAATGGGTGCACATGTTCTTCTTGAGATCGGTCTTTTTGGCGTGATCCATCACGCCCATGGCCTCGGCCTTCTTCACGCTGCCGAGCGCGCCTGCGCCCAGCGCGGCGACGCCGCCGGCCGCAAGGCCCGAGCGACGCAGGAAGGCGCGACGGTCGAGCGCGCCGGAGGCGAGGCCTGCGGACACAGCCTGCAGGCGAGCGGCCTTGGCGGCCTGATCTTTTCTCTTGATGAGCATGTTGGCCCCCTCAGTACCGATTGGTCCGATAGAAGGTCTTCACGTGATCGGTCTCCCGATAGCGCGCCTTCGTGCGGTCGTCCTTGCTTTCGCTGGCTTGCGCCGGCGCGCCCGTCAGCGTGGTCGCCGCGACCGCGCCCGCGGCCGCCGCCGCGCCGCTCAGGCCGCGGAAGAAGCTGCGGCGATCAACGCCCTTCGCATCCGTGTCCTTGCTCATGACTTTCCTCCAATCGCGCTCACGCAGGCAGCGTGAACGCCTGACTTTCAAGTTCGAGAAACACCCGGCCGACCTGGCCGACCGCACGATAGAATTGGGCCTTGCTGGAGAGTTCGAGATCCGCGAAGAACCGCGCGCCCCAGGGTTTCACATGCGCCTCGAAAAAGGCGCGCTGCGCGTCGTCGTCCTCGCCGAATTCGCCGGACGCGAAATTCGCCATGATCTCGCACAGGATCGCGATGTGATCCTCAGGCTCGCTGCGCTGGCCGTCGCGCTCGACGCCGAGGCGTTCGAGATCCGCGCGCAGGCGCGCAAGCGGGCGCTCATGCAGGAAGCCGGTGAGGTAATAGGAGCCGTAGGGCAGGAACTCGCCGCGCCCCACGCCGATGAAGAGATCGAAATATTCGCGATTGACCTCCGTCTCCTGCGCCTGCGCGGCCGCCTGCCCCAGCGCGATATGCGCAAGCCCCATCGGCGTGGCGTCGCCCGACAGGGCGGCGAGCCTGGCGAGCAGGTCGGCGGAGGGCGCGCGCCCCATCAGCAGGGCGAGCAGGTTCCATTCGGCGGCGCGCATCCGGTCGATCTCGTCG
>CAIXDD010000476.1 GCA_903918155.1 uncultured Hyphomicrobiales bacterium | reverse complement strand
TTTCGCGAACTCGAAGACGAGTGCGATTATCTCGTCGTGGATACGGCGGCCGGCATTGACGACAATGTTTTGGAATTCGTGCAAGCTTGCAATCGAATCCTCGTTGTGGTCGTGGGCGAGCCGGCCGCCTTTATTGACGCCTATGCCTGCATCAAGGTTCTGCATCAAGTCAACGGCGTGCGCAATTTCGACATCGTGGTCAATCGCGTTCGCGACGAGGCGCATGGGTCGGACGTGTTCGCCCGCTTCAAGGGAATCGTCGATCGCTTCCTCGACGCCAACTTGCATCACGTCGCAAATATTCCTGAAGACGTCCAATTGCACGCGAGCGTGAGCCGCTGCAATCCCGTCATGATCTCAAATCCGAATGCGCGTTCCGCAAAGGCTTTTGCGAAGCTGGCGGCGCGCATTGACGGCGCGGAGGCCTCTCCGACGGATTCATCTGAAGCTTTTTCCGAAAAGCCGGCGCGCAAGAGCAGGGGCAAGGGATGAGTGGAGTAAGAGCCTATTCGTCGACGGCGGCCGATCCCGCAGAGATCGCTGAGCGCGTGCGCTCCCACATGCCGCTTGTGCGCAAGCTCGCCTGGCAAGTGCATGGGCGCGTGCGCGACCTGTTCGAAATCGAGGATATGATCCAGATCGGCATGCTGGCTTTGGTGGAGGCCTCGCAGCGATTTCAGGACACGGGGGCCGCCTCCTTCGGCACCTATGCGTCCGTTCGCATTCGCGGCGTTCTCATCGACCATCTGCGCAAGCATCTCACTCTCACGCGACTGGGCGTCCAGCAGCGCGATCAAATCGCCGCCGCTGAACTGGCCGTGAAAGCGGCTGGCGGAGATCCAGCCAACGCGGCTGCGGTCGCCGAGCATCTCGGGATCAGCCTCGCCGATCTCGCCACATGGCGTGATCGCGCAACGGTGGCGCCGAACAAGTCGCTTGATGAGATTTACGACGATCATTCCGTCTGGTTCGTCGATACGCGCCACACGCCCGAGACCGGCATTCTGGCGGATCAAATGCGCCAGACGCTCGTGAAGAATTTGAAACGCCTGAAAGAGCGCGAGGCGCTTGTGCTTCAGCTTTACTTCGTGGAAGAGCTGAATCTCGAAGAGATCGCGGAAGTCTTGAGCGTCACAGTCGGACGCGTGTCGCAGATCAAGAAAGCCGCTCTCGCCCAACTGCGCGAATGGATGCAGGAAGAAGCGTAATCGCATTGAGAACAGCAGCAAGCTGGTGGCATGTGAATTGCTGCGGATTGCCCTGACAGTTTGGAGATCCGCATGATCAAGACCTCACTCACCGGCGTCATGGCCGCATCGCGCGACTTGAGCGTGATCTCGAACAATCTCGCCAATTCCATGACGACTGGATTCAAAAGGTCGACGGCGCAATTCACGGACATCGGCGCCTCCAGCGTAGCCGCCCGGGAAGGCTCTCAAGCCGGCAATGGCGCCCTTACTCAGGACGTGCGGCGCAGCACCGAACAGGGTCCCCTCACCGCAACGGATGCGAAGCTCGACGTCGCGATTCTTGGCTCGGGCTATCTCACTTTTGGCGAAGCCGGCGTGCCCACGGGTCAGGACATGTCGATGACCTACAGCCGTGCGGGCAAGCTGACGCTCAACAAATCCGGCCAAGTCGTCGATTCTTCAGGCGCGCCGCTGATGGGTTTCCCTGTCATCACAGGCGGTATGGTCGGCGGTCAGATCCAGCCGATCAATCTCACGAGCGTCGCCGGCGGCAATCTCGCCAATGTGCAAGGCGTCGAGATTGACAGCAAAGGCGTGATGACAGTGCAATTGGCCAACGGCCGCAGCGTAAAGGCCGGCGCCGTCGCCCTTGCGACATTCCGTAACGAAAACGGCTTGAAGAGCGTCGGCGGCGCAAAGCTGCGGGAGACGGACGCCTCAGGCCCGCCCGAGATGCAAGCCGCCAGCCGCAACGGAACCGGCGAGATCAAGCAAGGCGTTCTTGAAGGCGCCAATGTCGATCTCACTGCAGTACTGATGCGCATGGTTCAGGCCCAGCAGGCCTACAACGGCAATGCGCGCGCGCTGCAGACGAATTCCGAAATGCTACGCTCAAGCATCGAGACCCTGCTTCGATAAAGGTCAAGTCCGAGCGTAAGCGTGGTCAAAAGAGTGGAAACGGCATGATCGGC
>CAIXDD010000475.1 GCA_903918155.1 uncultured Hyphomicrobiales bacterium | reverse complement strand
GTCAACACGCCCATCGCCGTGATCGCGGCCGAGGGCGAGGATGCGTCCGCCGCCGCCGCCGCGCCCGCCCCCGCGCCCGCGCAGCCCCGGGACGCAGGCGGCGAGAAGCCCGCGACGCTCGCCAAAACCTCGTCCGACGCGCCGATCCCCGCCGCGGCTATCCCGGCGGCGCCGGAGATTCCCGAAGGCGTGCAGATGGTCCCCACGACCGTGCGCGAGGCCTTGCGCGACGCCATGGCCGAAGAGATGCGCCGCGACGGCGACGTGTTCGTGATGGGCGAGGAGGTCGCCGAATATCAGGGCGCCTATAAGGTGACGCAGGGCCTCCTGCAGGAATTCGGCGCCCGGCGCGTCGTGGACACGCCGATCACCGAACATGGTTTCGCCGGCCTCGGCGTCGGCGCGGCTTTCGCGGGGCTCAAGCCCATCGTCGAATTCATGACCTTCAATTTCTCGATGCAGGCCATCGACCAGATCGTGAATTCCGCCGCCAAGACGCTCTATATGTCGGGCGGCCAGATGGGCTGTCCCATCGTGTTCCGCGGGCCCAATGGCGCGGCCTCGCGCGTGGCCGCCCAGCACAGCCAGGATTTCGCCGCGTGGTATTCGCATATTCCCGGCCTGAAGGTCGTCTCGCCCTATACGGCGGCCGACGCCAAGGGCCTGTTGAAGGCTGCGATCCGCGATCCCAATCCGGTCATTTTCCTGGAGAACGAGATTCTCTACGGCCAGAGCTTCGACGTGCCCGTGATGGACGATTTCATCGTGCCGATCGGCAAGGCGCGCATTCATCGCGCCGGCAAGGACGTGACGCTCGTCTCCTATTCCATCGGCATGTCCTATGCGCTCAAGGCGGCTGCGGAGCTTGAGAAGGAAGGCATCGAGGCGGAGGTGATCGACCTGCGCACGCTGCGTCCCATGGACACCGAGACCATCATCCGCTCGGTGATGAAGACGGGCCGCTGCGTCACCATCGACGAGGGCTATCGCCAATGCGGCATGGGCGCGGAGATCGCCGCGCGCATCATGGAGGGCGCGTTCGATCATCTCGACGCGCCGGTGGCGCGCGTCACCGGCAAGGACGTGCCGATGCCCTACGCCGCCAATCTCGAAAAGCTCGCGCTGCCGAGCGTCGCCGAGGTGGTGGAAGCCGCCAAATCCGTTCTCTACCGCTGAACATGAAGCGGGGGCTTGCTGCGAAGGACAGTCCCATGGACAAAGACAATCTGCACGAGCTTCCGGTTCCCCCTGACGCGCAGGAGGCTGGCGGACATGAAGTGCTGCGCGCTTTCGTCGTGGACGGCGGCCTGTCCGTGAGCCTCCAGCGCGCCTTCGACGAGGCGCAGACCTGGGGCGTGCTGCTCGTGGATCTCGCGCGCCATGTCGCGCGCATCTACGAAGAAGAAACCGACATGAGCTTCGAGGATGCGATGCGGGAGATCCGCGCCATGTTCGAAGCCGAATGGGATCGCTCCAACGATTCCGGCCAGTCTGAACCGATCAATTGAGGCTATCGAAATGCCCATCAACATCCTCATGCCCGCGCTGTCGCCCACGATGGAGAAGGGCAATCTCGCCCGCTGGCTCAAGAAGGAAGGCGATTCCATCAAGTCCGGCGACGTGCTCGCGGAGATCGAGACCGACAAGGCGACGATGGAGGTCGAGGCCGTCGACGAAGGCGTGCTGGCCAGGATCGTCGTGCCCGCCGGCACGCAGGACGTGAAGGTGAACGAACTGATCGGCGTGATCGCCGGCGAGGGCGAGGACGTGAAGG
>CAIXDD010000474.1 GCA_903918155.1 uncultured Hyphomicrobiales bacterium | reverse complement strand
GCCCTACGCGGCTAAACCTTGCGCGCCCCGTCAGGGCGCGCGGCGCCCAGCCAGGGCGGGCCCAAGGAGGGCATTCACGGTGACGCAGACTTCCGGCCCCGACGCCCTTCCCGCACTCACCCGCGCAGACTTGCGCCGCTTCCAGCGTCGCCGCCGCGCCGCCATCGCCGCCCTCGCCCTCCTGTCGCTCATCCCCATTCTGGGCGCAGCGCCCCTTGCGCCGCGCGCCAGCGCCGTCGGCGCGCTCATCCATCTCGCCGGCCTTGGCTGCGTCGCGCTGGGCGTGTTCATCCGCGTCTGGGCCGCGCTGCATGTGGGCGGGCGCAAGCAGCGCGAACTCGTCACCAGCGGACCCTATGCGCTGGTGCGCAATCCGCTCTATGTGGGCACGCTGTTCGCGGCCTTCGGCATCGGCCTCGCCTTCGGCTCCCTCGTCATCGCGGGCCTGCTCGCGCTGCTCGCCTTCCTCGTCTTCGACTGGATCGTGAAACTCGAAGAGCGCCGCCTGCGCGATGAATTCGGCGCGCAGACGTTCGACGCCTATCTAGCGCAGACGAACCGCTGGCTCCCCGCCTTGAAGCGCCTGCCCCCCGAGGGGCGGATGGAGACGGACGCCGGCGTGGTGACGCGCACCATGGCGCAGGCGCTCATGTTCTTCCTGGCTTTCGCCGCAGCCCATGCGCTCGACGGCCTGCGCCTCGCCGGCGTGCTGAAGCCGCTGTTCTTCCTGCCCTGATATCAGGGCGCAGCCGCATTGTGCTCGCGCAGCACGCGCCCGCCCGCATCGATCTCCTGCAGGCGCACGTCATAGCCCCAGAGCGCGGCGACATAGCGCAGCACCGCGCGCGCCTCCTTCTCCGCCAGAAGCGCGCCGTCCTGCGTCTTGTGATGCAGGATCAGCCGGCGGTCGCCGGCCAGATCGACGGCGGCGACCTCGATCTGCGGATCGCTATACCCAAGATCGTAACTGCGCGCGAGCGCGGTGCGGATGCGACGATAGCCCCGCTCGTTATGGATCGCCTCCACCAGAAGCGTCGGCTCGTCGGCCTCGTCCAGCAGGCTGAACAGGCGAAACTCGCGCATCACCTTGGGCGAGAGATATTGCAGCACGAAACTTTCATCGCGGAAATTCGCCCAGATCTCACGCAAGGCGCCCATGGGATCGCCGCAGCCGGCGACGTCGGGCAGCCAGAGCCGATCCTCGTCATCCGGCGTGACGCAGGCGCGCGCGATGTCGCGCATCATCGCAAAGCCAAGAGCGTAAGGATTGAACCCGCTGAACCCGCCTGACTCGAACCCCGGCTGCATCACCACATTGGTGTGCGAGGCGAGAAATTCGAGAAAGGCGCCGTCGTCGATGCGCCCGCGCTGATGCAGCGTGTTCATGATCTCATAATGCACGAAGGTCGCCGTGCCCTCGTTCATCACCTTGGTGAGGCGCTGGGGATGAAAATATTGCGCCATCAGCCGCACGATGCGCAGGATCTCGCGTTGCCATGCGGCGAGCTTGGGCGCGTTCTTTTCCAGAAAATAGAGGACGTTCTCCTGCGGCAGCTCCAGCAGCTTGCGCAGCAGCGCCTCGTCGTCGCGCGCGCGCGCGGCGGGCGCCCCGCGCGGCAAGGTGCGCCACAATTCATTGTGGATGCGCTCGTCATGCAGCCGGCGCTCGCGCTGGCGCGCCTCCTCGCTTTTCAGATCCGGCCGCCTGCGCCGGCGCGCGCTGTCCACGCCCTGCCCCATCAGCGCATGGGCGGCGTCAAGCACGCTTTCCACGGCCCCGACCCCGTAACGATCCTCGCAGGAGGCGATGAACGTCTTCGCGAAGACGAGATAATCCAGAATGCCCGCCGGATCGGTAAATTCGCGGAAGGCGTAATTGTTGCGGAAGAAATGATTGTGCCCAAAGGCCGCATGGGCGATGACGAGCGTCTGGATCGCCATCGTATTCCCCTCCATCACATAGGAGATGCAGGGGCTGGAATTGATGACGATCTCATAAGCGAGGCCCGAAAAGCCCCGGCGATAAATCATTTCATGCTGCGCGAAGCGCTTGCCATGGTACCAATGCGGATGATAAATCGGCATGCCCGTGGCGGCGTAGGCGTCGAGCATCTGTTCGGCGGTGATCACCTCGATCTGGTTGGGATAGATCTCCAGCCCCATTTCGCCGCAGGCTATGTCATGCACCGCGTCATGTACGCGCTGGATCGTATCGAAACTCCAGTCGCCGCCTTGAAAGAGAAGCTCGCTCATGGGGCGGCGTCCGCTGGCTGGCTGCTGAACAAGTCGCGGAAGACCGGATAGATCTCCTGCCGCGTCGCGACGCGGCGCATGGCGGGCGCCTCGTCCCCCAGATTTTCATAGGATTTCCAGATCGTCGACATGGCGAGGTCGCGGTCGGGCTCGGCCACTTCGATATAAGCGAAATATTGGCAGATCGGCAGGATCTCCCTGCGCAACAGATCGATCGCGACGGGATTGTCGGAGCGCTCATTATCGCCGTCGGAGGCCTGCGCGGCGTAGATGTTCCAAGAGTCCACCGGATAGCGCTCGGCGGCGATGCGCGCCATTTCCCGCAAGGCGGTCGAAACGCGCGTGCCGCCGGTCTCCCGGCTGTGGAAGAACGTCTGCTCGTCCACTTCCTTGGCTTCGTCCGTATGCCGGATGAAGACGATCTCAACCTGTTCGTATCGGCGATTGAGAAACACATAGAGCAGCATGAAGAACCGCTTCGCGATGTCCTTCATATGCTCCGTCATGGAGCCCGATACGTCCATGAGGCAGAACATCACCGCCTGCGCGACGGGGCGCGGGTTCGGCTCGAATCGGCGGAAGCGAATGTCGATGGGATCGATATAGGGAATGGCGCGCGTGCGCTGCCGCAACCGCTCCAAGCGAGCGTCGATCTCGGAACAGGCGGCCTCCTCGCCCGCCTCCTGCGCGCGCGCGCGCGCCGCCTCAAGCTCCGCGATTTCGGAGGGGCGCGGCCGATTGAGCGCCGTGCGCCGGGCGAGAGCGTTGCGCATCGTGCGCAGGATGGCGAGATTGGCGGGCGATCCCGTCGATGCGTAACCCGCGCGGCGCATGCCTTCGGCTCTCATCTGCGCGAGCTTGCGCCGCT
>CAIXDD010000473.1 GCA_903918155.1 uncultured Hyphomicrobiales bacterium | reverse complement strand
CGGGGGCGTGCGCGGGCCCTTGCGCGCCGCGCCCCCGCCTGCAAGAAGCGAAGCCTGCCGCCACGGCTCATCGGAACCGCCAGATGACGAACCCCGCCCAGACAGCAAGCCCCCAGACGCTCGACCTGCTCGCGCGCCGCCGCTCGGTCGCCCCGCTCGCCATGGGCGGCCCCGGCCCGGACGCGCAGGAGATCGAGCGCCTTCTCACGCTCGCCGCGCGCACGCCCGACCATGGCAAGCTCGCGCCCTGGCGCTTCATCCTGTTCGAAGGGGAGGCGCGCGCGCGGGCGGGCGCGATTTTCGAACAGGCTTTCGCGCAGCGTCATCCGCAGGCGAGCGCCGAACAGCTCGACATCGAGCGCAAGCGCTTCCTGCACGCCCCGCTGGTGGTGGGCGTGATCTCCGCCGCCGCCCCGCATGCGAAGATTCCCGAATGGGAGCAGGCGCTCTCCGCCGGCGCCGTCTGCATGAACCTGACGATCGCGGCCAACGCCATGGGCTTCGTCAGCGCATGGCTCACGCAATGGATCTCCTATGACGCGCAGGTTCTCGCCGCGCTCGGCGTGAAGCCGGGCGAGAAGGTCGCGGGCTTCGTGCATGTGGGCCGCGCGCAAGCGGCCCCGCAGGATCGCCCCCGCCCGGCGCTGTCCGATCTCGTGACGCGTTTTTGAAGGAGCACGCCGCATGATTTTCTTCGAGCCGCACGCCCGCGACAAGACGCTCTTTCCGTGGGATCCCTTCAAGGCGATGATCACGCCGCGTCCGGTGGGCTGGATCTCCACGCGCAATCGCGCGGGCCAGGTGAATCTCGCGCCCTATTCCTTCTTCAACGCCTTTTCGGGCGATCCGCCGATCGTGGGCTTTTGCAGCGAGGGCGCCAAGGACAGCGCGACCTTCGCGCAGGACAGCGGCGAATTCGTCTGGAACATGGCGACCTACGACCTGCGCGAGAAGATGAACATGACCTCGGCGCCGCTCGCCCAGGGCGACAGCGAGTTCGAACATGCGGGCCTTGAAACCGCGCCCTGCGTTCTCGTGAAGGCGCCGCGCGTGGCCGCAAGCCCCTGCGCGCTCGAATGCAAGGTCACGCAGGTCGTGCGCCTGCTGGATGTGAACGG
The DNA here is from genome assembly GCA_903918155.1 of uncultured Hyphomicrobiales bacterium. GTDB lineage: Bacteria > Pseudomonadota > Alphaproteobacteria > Rhizobiales > Beijerinckiaceae > Terripilifer. The sequence goes on along the minus strand of CAIXDD010000473.1, from coordinate 1,871 downwards.
CGCGCAGACCGAACGTTATCTCGTTCTGGGTCAGGCCATCGGCCTGCATGTGGACGAGCGCTTCCTCAAGGACGGCATGATCGACCTTGTGGCGATGAAACCCATCGCGCGCTGCGGCTATCAGGATTACACCGCCATCGACCGGCTGTTCCCCATCAAGCGGCCCGCCGGCGCCGGCAACAAGGAGGCCGGCGGCTAGGCCGGCTCCGCAAACGCCTCCGCGATGACGCGCGCCTCTTCGGAATCGCGCGCGACCTTGCCGAAAAAGCCGTCGCGCCGCGCCGCGCGCGCCTCCTGCGCCAGCGTGGCGAGATCGCCGCGCGCGCCCTCATAAGGGGCGTCGAGCGCGCGCACGCCCGCCCCCGCCGCCGCCCATGCGACCATCACGCGCGCCTGCGCGAGCGGGGGAACCAACGCGCCCGCCTCGCGCGCGCACGGCAGGCCGAGATCGGCGGCCAGCGCCGCGCAATCCCATGTGAGCGCGCGCAGCCGCCCGGTGGCGGCGCGCCACGAGTCGAGCCGCAGCAGCGCGGCGGCCTCGTTCAGGCAGGCGACGAGGCCGATGGCGCCGTCGGCCAGGCCCGCGCGCGCCTCCGCCGCCGCAAGCCGCCCCGACAGGCGCTGCGCGTCGCGCCCGTCCAGACAGGGCGCGAGAAGCACGCGCGGGCGCAGCGCCGCGACGCGCGCCAGCGCCTCTTCGAAGCGCGGATCGTCGGGCCCGGGAATGCAGGCGAGGGCTTCGGGCGCGGCGTGAGGGAGCGCATGCGCGCACAAGTCCAGCAGGCGCGGCGCGCGCCCCGGCGCGAAAGCTACGGGCGCGGGCGCCGAAGGCGCGGCGGGTGCGGCTGGGACGAAGGGTGCGGCCATGGGGGCAATGTGCGCGCGGGCGGGCGCGCGGTCCAGTGGGGGCGATCTTAAGCTGGTCTTTACCACGTTTTGCGAAGCTCAAGGCGCGGCGACGTGCGCCGCCGTTGCTTATCGTGGTGTCGCATGTTGGTTCGTCAGTTCATCGCTCAATATGTCGGCGCCTGCCCCCTGCGGCCTCCGGCGGAGCGCGGCCGCATGGCTGCGGCCATCGCCGGCGCGCTGGTGCGCGGCGAGCTTCCCCTGCAGGAGGAGGACGACGCGCAGGTCGCGCTCGCGGCCGCCCTCGACGATCCCTCCCCCATCGTGCGGGCCGCATTGGCGCAGGAGCTGAGCGTGGCCTGCAACGCGCCCCATCATGTGATCGTCGCCCTCGCCAATGATCAGGCGGATGTGGCGGCGCCCGTGCTCAACCGCTCGCCCCGCCTCACCGACAGCGACCTCATCGATTGCGTCGCGATCTGCGAGCCCGCAAGCCAGATCGCCGTCGCCACGCGCCTGCGGCTTTCGTCCGCCGTCGCGGCGGCGATTGCGGAAGTGGGCGCGCGCGAGGCGGTTCTCGCCATGCTGCGCAACCCGGCCGCGCCGGCGCCCGATTTCTCGCTGCGCCGCATCGTCGAGCGGTTCGGCGAGGACGGCGAGACGCGCGAGGCGCTGCTGGCGCGCGGCGACCTGCCGCCCGCCGTGCGCGCGCAAATGGTGGACGCCGCCGCGCGCGCGCTTTCCCGCTTCGTGGTGGACTGCGGCTGGCTGTCGGACGAACGCGCCCGCCGCGCCGCCCGCGAGGCGCGCGAAAAGGCCATCGTGCAGATCGCCTTCGACGCCGGCGGCATGGCGGCGGAGGGCGCGAGCCCCGACGGGCCGGCCGCCCTCGCCGGCTATCTGCGCGCGCAGGGCCAGCTCACCGCCGGCCTCGTGCTGCGCGCCCTGCTGAGCGGCGAGCGCAGCCTGCTGGAGGCGGCGCTGGCCGAACTCTCCGGCCTGCCGCGCGCGCGCGTCGCCGGGCT
>CAIXDD010000472.1 GCA_903918155.1 uncultured Hyphomicrobiales bacterium | reverse complement strand
TGCCTGCAGGCGCTGGGCGAACGTTTCGGCGTCGCTCAGCAGCGCCTGAAGGCCGCCGCGCGCGCCTGAAAGCCGCCCGGCCTCACTTCAGCAAGTCAGCCGTCCGCGCCACGACGTCAGGAGAAATGGCGAAGGTCTCCGCGAGAATCTTTTCGATCTCTTCCCCGCTGACAGGCCGGATCTCGAAACTCGCGTTCTTCGCTTCCTGCAGCAGCGCCGGATCTTTCATGGAGGCGGCGAAACCCGCGCGCAGCTCCTGCACGCGTTCGCCCGGCGTGGCCGGCGGCGCAACGAAGGGCCAGGCCATGGCCTGACGCGCGAAGACGAGGCGCAGCGCGTCGCGCTGGGCGTCCGATTTCGCGAAGTCGAGCGCCAGGGGCGTATTGGGCAGATCGGGGTGTTTCCACAGGCCCAATTGCGCCAGCACGCGCACCTGTCCGCTCTCCACCCATTTCGCATGGGTGGCCGAGAGGCTCGACCAGGACCAGCCGCAGCGCCCATGCACTTCGCCGCGTTCGAGCGCGAGGCTGATCTCGTTTCCGCCGGGATAGCCGCTGACGATTTTCAGCTTGGCGCCGAGCACGCCGTTGAGCAGCGACGAAAAGATGAACGTGTCGCCGCCCGCCCCCGTGGAGCCGACGGTCAGCTCGCGCGACAGCACGTCCTCGATACGCGTCACGTCGGATTTGTTGGAGGCGACGCATACGCTCACCTCGTCGTTCACGCTGCCGATCCAGCTGAACTGGCGCCCGTCGAACGTCACGGCCTTGGGATTGAGCAGGGTCTCAAAGGCGACGCCGCGACCGAACGTGCCGATGGACAGGCCGTCGCGCGGGGCCACGCCATAAAGCCAATTGGCGAGGCGCACGCCGCCGGCGCCCGCGTAATTCTTCACCACGACGCTCGGCGCGCCGGACAAATGCTTGCCGATATGGCGCGCGACGAGACGGGCGTAGAGATCATAGCCCGCGCCGGCGCTGGAGCCGGCGTAGATTTCAAGCGTCTTGCCAGCGTAAAAGCCCGCGCCCTGCGCGCGCGCCGGCCCCGCAAGCGACAGGGCGCAGAGCGCCGCGCAGACGGCGAATGTCGAAGACGCGAGGCCTGACGACGCGCGCATGGACGCCCTCCCCTTGCTTGCCGTTCCGGCGACGGTCAGAGCTTCAGATTGAAAAGCTGGATGGCGTTGTCGCGCGTGAGCCGGCGGCGCTTCTCCTCGTCGAGCCCCGCCAGATGATGCTCCACCACTTCGCGCGAATGGGGGAAGGTCATGTTGAAATGCGGATAATCGTTCGACCACATGCAATTCTTGTCGCCCCACCACGGGAAGGCGCGCGTGCCGACGTAATCCTCAAGGAACGTGCCGAAGACATGTTCGGCGAAAATCTCGCTGGGCCGGCGCTTGATCGGCAGCGGATCGGAGCCGCGGAACCGTTCGAAATAATAATCCCATTGCTGCAGCAGGAAGGGCAGCCAGCCGATCTCGCTTTCGGCGAGCAGGAGCTTCAGATTCGGATGGCGGTCGAAGGCGCCGGAGAAAATGAAATCGAACAGCGTATTCGCTGAATCGTCCTGTTTGCGGTTCACCGCATTGCGGATGCGCTCCACGCCCACCGCGCGCACGCCGCCCTTGGTGTAGGAATGGCCGGTGAGGATGTGGCAGATCACCGGCTGTCCGGCTTCCGCGCAGGCGGCCCACAAAGGCTCGTAATGATCCGAAGTGAAGGGCAGCCGCGGATCGGGCACTTGCCAGAGCATGGCGCCCTTGAGGCCCATCAGATGGCCGCGCTGCATCTCCTTGACGCCCGCCTTGATGTCATAGACCGACACGCAGGGCACGCCGTAAAGCCGCTTGGGATCGGCCTGACAGAACCCATGCACCCAATCGTTATAGAGGCGGAAGGATTCCTGCTGCGTCTCCACGTCCTCGACGCCGAACAGCGCCATGCCGTAATTGGGAAACAGGATCTCGGCCTCCACGCCGTCGGTCTCCTGATCCTGCAGGCGCAAATGCGGATCGGTGGCGCCGGGCGGCGAATTGCGGAAGGGCACTTTCGGCAGATTGTCCTGCAGACGCTTGGGCAGCTCCGTCCATAATTCGTCGGGCTCCATCACATGGGCGTCCGTCGAAATCATCCGCGGCATGGCGGCGATCTGCGCCTCGTCCATTTGCGCTCCGATCAGCGTGCGGCGCGGAAACGTGCGCGCGCTCTCTTCGGAAATCCCTGCGAATTTAACGGCCTCTGCGACGATCTCCGGCATGCGTGTCTCCGACTGAAAATATTTCGACGATGAGCGCGGCGCAGACGTCCTAGCCGGGCGAGAAGACCTTGCCCTTGGCGTAGACGCGCGGCTTGCCGCTTTCGCCGTTCTGCACGGAATTGCCGATCTTGGTCGAGCCGTCGGCGAAGACGGTCAGGCGATTGACGTCCCTGGGCGCGCCGAACCGCGTGAGATCGTCGAGCCCTGACTGGCCGCGCTGGCCCCCGCCCACGCGCAGGAGCACGAGATTCTCCGTCTCGTCGGCCTCGAACTTATATTGCACGTTCTTGGGAATCATGACGCCCTGATGGAGGCCAACCTCCTCCGTGCGGCCGTCGCCGAAGGTGAAGACGGCCTTGCCCTGCAGGACGATGAACGCATGGTCCTCGCCGCCATGCGAATGCAGCGCGTTCTCGCCGCCGCTCGCATAGACCTTGATATTGACCCACAGATTCTCCGCGGTCGCCAAAGGATCGTAGGACGTGCCCTGTTCGAGCAGCGGCAGGTTGCGCATGGAGAAGGTGACGGCCTTGTCCGTGGCCACGTTGATCTTGCTTTCGAACGGCTTCATGTCGTCCATGGCGGCGGCCTCCCGAATGACGCTGTTGATTATAAAGCGGCATGGCGAAAACTAGCCGAGCCGACGGGCCCGCACAAGGGCGCGCCCCGCCCGTTCCGCCCGTTCTGCGCCATGCGCCCGACGCCCCGCGATCACGCCCGCAGCCGCCCTATTCGTGCAGGCCCGGCGCCTCCTGGCCCGTGCGCTCCACATATTCCGTATAGCCGCCGCCGAAAACGTGGCGGCCTTCAGGCGTCAGCTCAAGCACGCGATTGGACAGCGCGGCGAGAAAGCGCCGGTCATGCGACACGAAGAGCATGGAGCCTTCGTAATTCGCCAGCGCCGTGATGAGCATTTCCTTCGTCGCGAGATCGAGATGGTTGGTGGGCTCGTCGAGCACGAGGAAATTCGGCGGATCGTAGAGCATTTTCGCCATGACGAGCCGCGCCTTCTCGCCGCCCGACAGAACGCGGCAGCGCTTCTCCACATCGTCTCCCGAAAAGCCGAAACAGCCCGCCAGCGTGCGCAGCGAGCCCTGCCCCGCTTGCGGGAATGAGGATTCCAGCGATTGGAACACCGTCTCGTCGCCGTCGAGCAGCTCCATTGCATGCTGGGCGAAATAGCCCATTTTCACGCTGCCGCCGACGACGACGGAGCCGGCGTCGGGCTGCGTCGAACCCGCGATCAGTTTCAGCAAGGTGGATTTGCCCGCGCCGTTGACGCCCATCACGCACCAGCGCTCCTTGCGGCGGATGGAGAAATCGAGCCCGTCATAGATGCGCCGCGCGCCATAGCCTTTCACGACGCCTTTCATCGTGACCACGTCTTCGCCCGAGCGGGCGGGCGTGGGAAAATCGAACAACACGGTCTGGCGCCGGCGCGGCGGCTCCACGCGGTCGATCTTCTCCAGCTTCTTGACCCGGCTTTGCACCTGCGCCGCATGGGAGGCGCGCGCCTTGAAGCGCTCGATGAACTTGATCTCCTTGCCGAGCATCGCCTGCTGGCG
>CAIXDD010000471.1 GCA_903918155.1 uncultured Hyphomicrobiales bacterium | reverse complement strand
CCATATAGAAACGCCCGCCCGTCGCCGCGTCCGCGCTTGCGGCCAGGCAGACGGCGACGACGAACGAGCCGATATGGGCCCAATAGACCTGCCAGACGCGATGGAGAATGCGCGCGGCGCCGATCAGCCAGCCGCGCGTTTCAAACAGCGCGCCGAAAGCCAGCGCGGAGGCCAGCCCCGAGCAGAACACGAAAAGATCGGCCGCGTCGCTGTAACCGAAGCGCGCGGGAATCCAGCTCGACCAGCCGTTCTCGGGGATATGCGCGATCAGGATGATGAACATGCCCAGCCCGCGGGCGACGTCGAGCCGGGGATCGCGCAGGCGCGGCGCCGTCGCAGGCGCGCCGGCATAGGCGGGAGAGGGCTTTGCGGGATCGAAGGGCACGGGGTCGCCTCGCGGCATCAGCGGCGCTTGTAGGCGCTGGCGGCGAGGCGGGCAAGGCGCGGCCTTCTTGCGGCCGCGCGCGCGGCGACGGCCACGCACAAGCGGCGCGGGCAAGCGGCGCGGGCGCATTCCTCGCTGGACTTGGGCGCGCCGGGCTGGACTTGTTCGCGCCGGGCTGGACTTGGGCGCGCCGGCGGGCGATGGAGAACCAGACGATGAAACCGAGGAGGAAGCATGTCGGCCAACGAAACCTTGCTGCGCCAGGAAGTCGCCGCCTGCACGTTGATCCTGAACGACGAAGGCCTGATGGGCTATAGCGGGCATGTGAGCGCGCGCCTGCCCGGCGAAAACGCCTATCTCATCCAGCCCATCGACGTGAGCCGCGCGGGCCTGACGCCTGACGACCTTCTGGTGTGCGATTACGACGGCCGGGTGCTGCGCGGGAATGGTAAAGCCCGCCCGCCGGCGGAAGTCTTCCTGCATGGCGAGATCCTGCGCGCGCGCCCGGACGTGCATTCGGTCGCCCATTTCCATCACGACCTCACCAATGTCTTCACGCTGGTGGAGGGCGCGGAGCTGTCGCCGATCAAGAACCATGCGATCCGCTGGCGCAGCGGCATTCCGGTTCATCCCGATCCCTCGCATGTGAGCGATTCCGGGCTCGGCGCCGCCGTGGCTGCGACGCTTGGTCCCCATCACGCGCTGCAGATCCGCGCGCATGGACAGGTGATCGTCGCTGAATCCGTGCGCGCCGTGCTGATCGACGCGATTCACTTCGTCGAAAACGCGGTCACCATGTATCACGCGGCCGCGCTGGGGCGCGTGCGCGCGCTGAGCGCTGCGGACATGGACGCCTTCGCCGTCGCCTTCAAGCGCCAGCGCCATATCGACAAGCTGTGGGACTATTACGTCGGCCGCGGCCGCACGAAGGGCTTCCTGCCGGAAGACTGGAAGATCGACTGAGATCAGGGGCGCAGGTTTGAAACCTGCGCCCTTTCTCCTTGCGCGGCCTTCAGGCCTGCGCGGGGCGCATTTGCGGGCCCAGGATCATCCCCGAGGCCTCGTCGAGCGAAACGACCGTGGCGTATTTCGCGTTCATGTCGAACAGATTTGCGCAATGGGCGAAATGCGAGCGGTCGAAGCAGCAATCGTCCACCACGAATGTGTTGAAGCCGTTCGAGAAGGCGTCCACCACCGAGGCGCGCACGCAGCCTGACGTCGACACGCCGCACACGATCAGGGAATCGATCTGGTTCTTCACGAGATAGCTGGCGAGCGGCGTCTGGAAAAAGGCGCTGGCCTTGGTCTTCTCCAGCACCCATTCGCCCGCGCGCGGCGCGATGCTTTCGGGGAAATCGTTGAAGCGCGGCGGCATGACGGGGCTCACGCGCTTGCTCTTGGTCGCCTTGCCGGCGAATTGCGTGTCGAGCGGATGGCTGCGCGTGAAGATCACCGGGCGGTCGAGGTCGCGGAACATGGCGATGAGCCGCGCGATGCGGGGCATCGTCTCCCAGGAGACCGGCCCGCAGGCGGGGCCGAATTCGGCGATGGCCTCCTCCAGCGTCTGGCCGGGGCTGCCGCAAAAGCCGAGCGTGACGTCGATCACCACGAGCGCGGTGCGCTCGCCGATCTCCCCCGCCGTCATGAAGCCGCCCTTCTCATAGGCCTTACGCTCCTCGGCGGGCACGATCTTCATCCAGTCCTTCATGGCGCTCTCCCTCGCTCGCTGCGTTTCGCCCATGGTACGCGCGCCCGCGCGCCTGTCCACCGGCGCGACCCCTTGCGCGGCGAGGCTTGAAAGCGGCCGCCCGCGCGCATACAAACCGTATAAGCGAACAAATGCGGCGCGACCCAGGCCATGGCGTGGGACACGCGCGGCCCCTATCCAAGGAGGAAAGCAAATGGCGTCGGCACGTTTCTGGTCCGCTCTGGGCGCGCTCGCGCTCTGCCCTGCGGCTCTTGCGGGCGCCGCGCAGGCGCAAACGCCGGAGGCCTTCTATCAGGGGCGCAAGATGGACATGGTGATCGGCTATTCGGCCGGCGGCACCTATGATCTTTATGCGCGTCTTGTGGCCCGCAATCTTGGAAATTATCTGCCCGGTTCGCCGCTCATCGTGCCGCGCAACATGCCCGGCGGCGGCAGCCGCACTGCGATGGCGTGGATCTATTCGGTGGCGCCGAAGGACGGAAGCGTGCTGGGCACGGGCGACCAGTCGATCTCCATCGCGCAGGCGCTGGGCGATCCGCAGGTGCGCTTCGACGTGCGCAAGTTCATCTATATCGGCAATCCCGCGCGCGAGAACAACACGACCGCCGCCTGGCACGCCTCGGGCGTGAAGACCATGGACGACGCGATGCGCCAGGAGGTGACGGTGGGCGCCACCGGCGGCTCCACCTCTTCGCAATATCCCAAGGCGATGAACGCGCTTCTGGGCACGAAATTCAAGATCATCCTCGGCTATCCGGGCGGCAACGACATCAATCTCGCCATGGAGCGCGGCGAAGTGGCCGTGCGCGGCTCCAATTCATGGGGCGCGTGGAAGGCGACGCGGCCCGATTGGCTGCGCGACAAGAAGATCAACATCCTCGTGCAGATCGGCCTTGAGAAATCGCCCGACCTGAAGGACGTGCCGCTGCTGATGGACCTCGCCAAGAATGAGGAGGACCGCGCGGTGCTGCGTCTTCTCTCGGCGCCGACCGCGGTTGGCCGGCCTGTGTTCACCACGCCCGAGACGCCGGCGGACCGCGTGAAGACGCTGCGCGAGGCGTTCGACCGCATGGTCGCCGATCCGAAATTCCTCGCCGAAGCGCAGAAGGAGAATTTCGAGATCGATCCCGTCTCCGGCGCCGAATTGCAGAAGATCGTCGCCGACATCATCGACGCGCCGGCTGCCGTGCGCAAGAAGCTCAACGAGATCATCGGCGAGGTGGAGCAGAACACCAGCGCCGGCGGCGCCAAACCGTGAGTCACGCCGCGAGTCACGCCGCGAGTCCCGGCGCTGATCACGCGCCGCCCGCAGAAAGCCGGGAGGCGGCCATCGCGCGTCTGCGCGCGCAGGTGGCGGCGGCCTCGCGCCTTCTGGTGATGGAGGATCTGCTCGATTATTCCGGCCATGTGAGCGCGCGCGTGCCCGGCATGGACGCTTATCTCATCCAGCCGGGCGTGGATCCGCGCTCCGACGTCGCGCCCGAACGCCTGCTGATCGTGGATTTCGACGGACATGTGCTCGAGGGCCAGCCGGGCCTGCGCCCGCCGGTGGAGACGCCGATCCATGGCGAGATCTATCGCGCGCGGCCTGACGTGCGATCGGTGCTTCATTCGCATATGGAGCTTGCGATCGCCTTCACCCTGATGGAGGGCGTGAGCCTGTCGCTGATGCGGGCGCGCGCCGTGCGTTGGGAGAGCGGCGTGCCGATTCATCCCGATCCAAGCCATATCAAGCTGAAGACGCAGGGCGAGGCGCTGGCGCGCGATCTGGGCGCGCATCATGCGGCGCTGATGCGCGCGCATGGGCTCGTTCTGGTCGCCGAATCCACGCCCGCGCTTCTGGTGGACGCGGTGCATTTCGACGAGAACGCGCGCGCCCATATGCAGGTGCTGCAGGCCGGCAAGACCGCCATGCCGCTCACCGCCGCCGAGATCGAGCAGATCAACAAGCACGAGATGCGCGAGTTCCACGTCGGCAAATTATGGGCCTATTACGTCAACAAGGGCCGCAAGGCCGGCCTCGTTCCGCAGGATTGGCCCACGGGCGGCTGACGGCTCAGCCGCCGGCCTTCGTCTGCGCGCTCGCGCTCGCGCGGGGCTCCAGCTCCGCGATCATGCGGGCGCGCCGCGGCAGCAGGAAGAACAGGACGGCGAGAGAGAGGCAGGCGCCCGCCGCAAAGGTCGGGCGCAGGCCGAACGCGTCGCCCGCCAAGCCCGCGGCCAGCGCGCCCAGCGCCGGCATGCCGCGGAAGATCAGCATGTAAAGCGACATCACGCGGCCGCGCATGCGGTCGTCGACCGCATGTTGCATGAGCGTTTGCGTCGAGGTCGACATGACGTTGATCGTGAAGCCGCTCGCCATGCCGAAGGCCACGGCGACCCACAGATGATCCGTCGCGGTGAAGCCGAGCGTGGCGAGGCTGAGCGAGGCGAAGCCCATGAGCGCCACATTCGTGAGGCCCGTCAGGCGCCCGCGCGTGGCGATGAACACCGCGCCGCACATGGCGCCGATCCCGATGCTCGACGTGAGCCAGGCGAGTCCCTGCGCGCCGCCTTCGAAGACGGCGCCCGCGAAGCCGGGCAGCATGTCCTGCAGGGGCCGCGCGAAGAGCGAGGCCGCCGTCAGCATGCACAGAAGCGGCAGGAGGCCGGCGTGACGGCGCGCATAGGAGAGGCCCTCCAGCACGTCGGCGAAGAGCGCGCCGCGCCGAACGCCGCTGCGGTCGGGCGGCGGCATGCGCAGGATGGCGAGCGCGAGGAGACAGAGCGCGGATCCCAGCATATGGGCGAGGAAACAGCCGAACACGCCCCAGACGGGAATGACCAGCGCGGCGAGCGCCGGGCCGATGAAGCGGTTGGCGTGATAGGAGGCCGAATCCAGCGCGATGGCGGAGGCGAAATCCGCGCGCGGCACGGCGGCGGGAATGAGCGACTGGCGCGCGCTGGAATGGAAGGGATAGACGAGGCCGACGAGAAAGGTGAGCGCGAAGAGAATCTCGATCGTCATCCAGCCCATATAGGCGAAAAGCGCCATGGCGCAGGCCTGCAGCCAGAGGCCCGCCTGCGCCGCGCGGATCACGCGCAGCGGGTTCACGCGATCGGTGAAAGCGCCCGCGATGGGCGCGAGCACGAGAGTGGGCGCGAGATCGGCGGCGGCGATGACGCCGAGCCAGACGGGAGATTCCGACAATTCCCACGCGAGCCAGCCCGCGCCCACGCGCTGCATCCAGCCCGTGGCGTAATTGGGAAAGAAGCCGCCTTCCATGAGCGCGTATTTGCCGTTGGAGAGGCAGCGCAGGATGGGCGGCCTGGAGGAGGCGGGACCTGTCATCGCCGCGGGGCTTTCCAAACGCTCCGGTCGGGCGAGGCCCGGCCGGAGGCGCGTTTGCTATGCGCGCGCCGCGCCCTCACAGGTCCAGCGTCGCAGGCGCGAACAATTCCTCCGGCGCGACGCGGCGATCGGTGAGCCCCTGTTCGTGCACATATTGGGAGATCGTCTCGATCACCTTGCGCGTGGAGCGCAGGCCGTAGGATTTCGGATCCGCCGCGAACATTTTCGCCGCCGCCGGCTCCACGAGGCCGCAGGCGACGTAATCCTTCAGCGTCTTCTCGGCGGAGGCCTCCACTTCCTTCTTGGCGCTCATGAAGGCGTGATAGATGTTCACGCCCGCCCACGGATATTTTTCGTGCAAGTCGCGCTTGATCACCATGGCGTGGTTGATCGGATAAATGCCCGTCTTGCGGAAATAGCGCGTGGATTCGGCCACCGCGTCGGGGAAGAGCGGACGGCAGACGTCCGATATGTCCGCGGTGGAGCGGTCGACGAGATTGGGCTCGTTGAGATAGAGCAGCGTGCCGTCCAGCTCGCCCTTCAGCAGCATTTCGCCGATATTGGTGGAGAGCGGAATCTGTTCGATGCGCACGCCGTCAGGCGCCTTGAAACCCGTGGAGCCGCCGTGGCTCTTGTCGGGATTGCGCTCCATGTGCCAGTGGATGTCGCGCGGATGCACGCCGAATTCGTGCTGCAGCACGCCGCGTCCCCAGATGGCCGACGTCTGCTGATATTCGGGCACGCCGATGCGCTTGCCCTTGAGATCGGCGGGCGTCTCGATGCCGGAATCGCGGCGCACCATGATGCGCGTGTGGAAGAACATGCGCGCCGTATAGATGGGCAGCGCGACGAAGCGCGTATCGCCCTTGGAGACGGCGATCAGAAGCGAGGAGATCGACATTTCCGAAACGTCGAATTCCGCGAATTTGAGCTGGCGCCAGAACATTTCGGAGGGATGGACCACCGTTGGCATGAGCTTGACGCCTTGCGGCTGGTGGCGGCCTTCGACGATGGGTTTCGTGCGCTCGTTATTGGAGAGCGCGATCGAGAATTCGAGCGCGTGCGCGGACATATTGCCTCCCTTGGATGTCTTGTCTGGCGTATGAAGGCCCGGCGCGGGCGCGCCGGGCGGATAGATGCGTGCGGGCGTCAGCTCACCATTTGGCGACGAGTTCCGGGCCGAACGCCTCGCGCCAATCCTCCTCGACCTTCATGAAGCCGTCATAGGGGCGGATCGAGCGTTGCGTGCGGGGTTCGACGCCGCGCGGGGGCTTGCCGTTGGCCACGTCCTGGATGGCTTCCAGCATGATGCGGCGCATGGCGACGATGGCCTTGTCGGACGTGCCCAGATGTTCGAGCGAACGGTCGACGATGGGGCCCATGCCTTCCTGCAGCGCGAAATCCTGCGTGTTGATGCCCTGAATGCCGGTGAAGGTCTTTGTCTTCTGCACCTGACGGTCGATGAAATAATCATTCGACTTGTTGGCCTTCAGCACGAAGGTTCCGGGGATCACGTCGTCCGGGCCGCGGCCATAAAAGGTCTCGCGCTCGATCACGTTCTCTTCGGAGAATTTCGCGTTCTCGTCATAGGCGCAGGCCCAATTGTACACGAAGGTGGTCGTGTCGTCGATCGGCGCCCAGATATGCCCGTTCAGCTCGGGGAACTCGCGCCGCTTGCCGCTGAACATATGGATGCCGCCGCGGAATTGCTGGAAGGGCATCGCGAAATGATAGATGCGGACATAGGCCCGCCCATCGCCCAGATTGCGGTGGGAGGTGTAATAATATCCGTAATCCGTGCGCTCCACGTCGAGGCGCGGCGAGCGGTCGCGCAGGCGCATCTCGTTCTTGTCGCCAAGATTGTTGTTATGCGCGAAGGAGGAATGCGCCGTGTCGAGGCCGCCTTCCATCGCCTGCAGGTAATTGCAATCCTCGAAGGTCTTCGAGACGTGGCGATGGGTGGCGGGCGCGCGCAGCCATTCGTAATCGGGCGGTTCGGGCTGCTGGTCCTTGGGGCCCATATAGGTCCACACGAGTCCGCCGCGCTCAACGCAGGGATAGGCCTTGATCTTGACGCGCGCCTGCAGCGGCGTGCCGGCGGGCTCGGAGGGCATGTCCGTGCAATCGCCGTGACGGTCGAACTTCCAGCCGTGATAGACGCAGCGCATGCCGCACTCTTCATTGCGGCCGAAAAACATCGGCGCGCGCCGGTGCGGGCAATAGGCGTCGATGAGGCCGACCTGTCCCTCCGAATCGCGGAAGGCGATCAGGTCTTCGCCCAGCAAGCGCACGCGCAGGGGCGCGCCGTCCTTTTCGGGCACTTCGCTCGACAGGCAGGCGGGCGTCCAGTACCGGCGGAACAATTCGCCGGCGGGCGTGCCGGGGCCTACGCGGGTGATCTTTTCGTTGTCTTCCGGCTTGAGCATCGCGCGCCTCCCTGGGTCGTTGCGGGGGAGCCTGGGCGCGGGCGTCGGGAATGTCCCGTCGGCCGCTCCGGCTCGCTTGTCCTTGCTCTTGATAAACCTAAAACGCAGGTTCGCGCCAGAGTTCGGTCCGCAGGGGCGGATTGCGCGCCGTTCAGCGCTCGCGGCGCGAACGGGTTTCCTTTAAGGTGCGGCGAATCTGGCGGTCTGGGAGGACATGATGCTGAGGTGGTCCATCGCGACGGTCACGATGGGGGGCACGCTGGAAAGCAAGCTCACCGCCGCCGCGCGCGCCGGTTTTCGCGCCGTCGAGATTTTCGAGAACGACCTGACCTTTTTCAGCGGCAAGCCGCGGGACGTGCGGGCGCGGGCGGAGGATCTTGGCCTTGCCATCGTCGCCCTCCAGCCCATGCGCGATTTCGAGGGCATGCCGGAGCCGTTCCGCAGCCGGAATTTCGACCGCGCGCAGCGGAAGCTCGACCTCATGGAGGAGCTGGGCGCCGACCTCCTGTGCATCTGCTCCAACGTCCATGAGGAATCCCTGGGCGAGCCGGAGCGTTCGGCCGCCGATCTGGCCGAGCTGGCCGATCTCGCCGCCCGGCGCGGCTATCGCATCGGCTTTGAGGCCATGGCCTGGGGCCGGCATGTGAAGGACTGGATGCAGGCCTGGGACATCGTGCGCGCCGCCGACCGTCCCAATCTCGGGCTTGTGCTGGATTCCTACCATATCTGCGTGCGCGGCAATCCCATCGCCCCGCTCGCCGACCTGCCGGCCGACAAGATCGCCATGGTGCAGATCGCCGATGCGCCGGCCATCCTCATGGATCCCATGGCGCTGTCGCGCCACCATCGCTGCTTCCCGGGGCAGGGCGATTATCCCATCGACGATTTTCTGGAGGCGACGATCAAGTCGGGCTATCGCGGCCCGCTGTCGCTCGAAGTGTTCAACGACCAGTTTCGCGGCGCGCCGGCCAATATCATCGCGCGCGACGGCATGCGCGCCCTTCAGGCGGCGGGCGAGCGGCTTGACGCGCGCTTCGTCGCGCAGGGCCGCCCGCCCATGGTCATCGGCGCGCCGCTGCCCCAGGCGGCGAAGATCTCCGGAATCGAATTCATCGAATTCGCCGCCTCGGCCGCCGAATCCCCGCGCCTGGTCGCGCTTCTCGAAGGGCTGGGCTTTTCGCGCGTCGCCCGCCATCGCTCGAAAGACGTCGATCTCTATCGCCAGAACGAGCTGAACATCGTCGTCAACCGCGAGCAGGAAGGCTTCGCCCATTCCTTTCATCTCGTGCATGGCGCGTCCGTCTGCGCCCTCGCGCTGCGGTTCGACGATCCCAAACGCGCGCTGGAGCGCGCCAATGCGCTCGCCGCGCCGACCTATCACGGGCGCGTGGGGCCGGGCGAAGCGGTGATCCCGGCGGTGGCCGGCGTCGAAAACAGCCTCATCTATTTCATGTCCGAACGCACGCGCGAGGGCGGGACGCCCAGCAATTGGGACCGCGATTTCGTATTCGTCGAGGACAGCGCGCCCGCGGGGCCGCTGGCCGCCATCGATCATTTGTCGAATGTCGTGCGCCGGTCCGAATTCCTCTCCTGGGTGACGTTCTACAAGGCGGTGCTGGGCTTCGTGGACGAGCCGCAAGTGGAGCTGGCCGATCCTTACGGCGCCTTCTACAGCCGCGTGATCGGCTCGCCCGACAAGAGCGTGCGCATTCCCATCAATATCGGCGACGGCGGGGCGACGGCGGCCGCGCGGTTCCTGGAGACTTTTGGCGGCGGGGGCGTGCAGCAGATCGCCTTCTCGACCGCTGATCTCTTCGCCTTCGTGGAGCAAGCGCGCGCTGCGGGCGTGTCGTTCCTGAAGATCCCGGACAATTACTACGAAGATCTCGAAGCCCGTTTCGGCCTGCCCTCCGAACTGCTCGAGCGCATGCGCGCGCTGGGCGTGCTCTACGACCGGTCGAAGACCGGCGAGTTTTTCCATATCTACACGACGATGTTCGACGAACGCTTCTTCTTCGAAATCGTGGAGCGGCGCGACTACGATCTCTTCGGCGCGGCCAATACGCCGGTGCGTCTGGCCGCGCAGGCGCTGGAGCTGGATTCGGCCGCCGGCAAGCGGGCGCTGCTGGGCGGGTGACGTAATCGGGCGTTAACAGGCTGCGGCTATAAAGCCAAGGCCATGATGGTCCTGCGCCCTGCGGGCGAGCTTTCGCCCGCGCCCCGCTCTCCCGTGTTCTGTCCCTCGCCCGCCGTCTGGCTGTTCGCCGCCGGGGCGCTGGCGCCGGGCTTGGCCTGGATGGCCGCCGCCGGCGTGCGGGCGCCCGCATCGGAGGCGGGCGTTCTGGCGGGCGTCGTGCTCGCCCTGCTGGCCGTCGCCTTCGTCTATGCGCGTCTGCGCCCGGCGCCGGCGCTGGCGGCGTCCTGTTCGGCTGCGGCCTTCCTCATTTTCTTCTCCGCGGCGGGCGCGGTCCTGAGCTATGCGGGCGCATGGCTCGCGCTGCCGCTGCGCGACCCCGCCTTCGCTGCGGCGGACGCCGCGCTGGGCTTCGACTGGAGCGCGCATCTGGCCTTCGTCGCGCAGCGCCCCGCGCTCGCGCAGGCGCTCACCTGGGCTTATTTTTCCTGCCAGGCGCAATTGATCGCGCTGATCTTCTTTCTGGCTTTGACCGCACAGGACGCGCTCGCCCGGTTCATGACGCTTTACGCGGCGACCGGCGTCGCCACCATTGCGCTGGCCGCCGCCTTTCCCGCATTGGGCGCCTATGCGCATCATGCGCCGGGCGACCTTCTGGCCGAGGCCCTGCCGGACGCGCTGTCGGGCCGATGGCATATGAACGACCTGCTCGCCTTGCGCGAGGGGCGCTTTCAGGACCTGCGCCTGTGGCGGGTGGAGGGGCTGATCTCCTTTCCCTCCTTCCATACGGCGCTCGCGGTCCTGTTCATCCACGCCTTCGCCCACGCGCGTTATCTGCGTGTCCCCGTCGTTGTCCTGAACGCTGCGATGATCCTCTCCACGCTCGCCGTCGGCGGCCATTTTCTGGTCGACGTGATCGCGGGCGGGGCCATCGCCGTCATCGCGATTCTGGCGCAGCGGGCAGGGGCGCGCCGGGCGCATCCGGCGCAGGCGCCGGCCCTGACGGTCTCGCCCGCCTAGCGGGAT
>CAIXDD010000470.1 GCA_903918155.1 uncultured Hyphomicrobiales bacterium | reverse complement strand
GCGCCTGGCAAATGCTTGCCAAGGAATTGCGCAATCAGCCGGCCGGCGCTGTCGGTGCCGCCTCCGGGTTCGAACCCCACGATCATCGTGAGCGTCTTGCCCTCGAAGGCGCCGGTCTGGACGCTCTGGGCATGGGCGCCGCCTCCGATCCCGCACGCGCAGACCATGGCCACAAGCCAGCAAGCTCGCCCCATCTTCCCCCCATCCGTCTCGACGCCTGACGGCGCACGCGCAGCGACGACTTGTTATTTTGGAAATCATCCGGCGGCGAACCAGCGATGTCAATAATTGAAATGAATATCTTTTTTTGAAATCAGCTGAACTTGGCCGCAAGTCGGCGGCTTGTCAGATTTCGAAATATGTATCAAATTTCGTCTGCAATCCGCCACGCATGAGCGGAGCGCCCTGCGAGGCGCCATCGGAAGGAAGTCACGGATGAACGCCTCTGAGGAGGAGCGGGAGCGTATTGAGGCGCTCTCCGACCTGCGCCGGTTCGTGGAGATTCTCGAAGCGCGCGGCGAGCTGGAGCACATCAGCGGCGCGGATCCGCACCTGGAGATGGGCGCGCTCTACGAACTGAGCCTGCGGGACAAATATCCGCCCGCGCTCATGTTCGACGACATCAAGGGCTGCCCCGCGGATCGGCGCGTTCTCACCAATGTGCGGTTCTCGCGGATCTTCGTGGGCCCGCTCGACCTCGACGCCGTCATCCGCCATCGGGCGGCGGGCAAATGGGAGGAAAAGCCTCTCGCGCCGCAGGAGGTGGAGACGGGCCCGCTTTTCGAAAACGTGATCCTCGGCGACGACGTCAACATCTACGATTTTCCGGCGGTGAAATGGCATGACCTCGACGGCGGCCCCTATATCGGAACCGAATGCGTCGTCATCAACAAGGACCCCGACAGCGACTGGGTGAATCTCGGCACCTACCGCACCCAAATGCAAGATTCCAAGACGCTCACGGTCTTCATCGAGCCGGGAAAGCACGGATCGCTGATACGAGAGAAATATTGGAGCAAGGGCCTTCCCTGCCCCATGGCCGTCAGCGTCGGGCAGGCGCCGATCCTGGGGATCGTCGCAGGCACCTCGTCGCGCTCCGGCGTCAGCGAATATGCGACGGCGGGCGGGCGGATCGGCAAGCCGATCAAGACCGTTCGCGGCAAGCTCACCGGGCTCCCCCTGCCGGCGGACGCCGAACTCGTCTTTGAGGGGTTCATGCCGCCGCCGAGCGAGGAAACCCGGCCCGAAGGGCCGTTCGCGGAATGGCCGGGATATTACTCATCCGACGGCGGTCCGCAGCCGGTGCTCCGCGTCGGCGCGATCTACCATCGCAACAATCCCATCGTCATCGGCCAACCCCCGGCCAAACCCACTTATCCCGGACGCCAGCCGAGCATCGATGGCATAGCCGCCCTGTGGGACGCGCTTGAAGGCGCGGGCGTGCCCGGCGTGACCGGCGTCTGGAAGATGGACGGCGGCGGCGTCCGCTTCATCAATATCGTGCGCATCAAGCAAATGTACCCCGGCCATGCGAAAATGGCGGGTCTGGTGGCGACAGGCGCGCGGGCGGGCGCCTATCTCGGGCGCATGACGATCGTCGTCGACGACGACATCGACATCATGAACCCCGCAGACGTCATGTGGGCCCTTGCGACGCGCTGGGACCCCAAGACGCAGACCGACGTCATCGACGGATGTTGGACAGGACATATCGACCCGGCCCTTTCGCCCGAAAAGCGCGCCAGCGGCGACATCACCAACAGCCGCATGATCATGTATGCGGTTCGCCCCTACCATTGGAAAGACGAGTTTCCGAAGGTCAACGCCTTCGAAACGCCCTTCCTTGACGACATCGAAAGCAAATGGACCGGCAGGCTCAAGTTCCTGTCCAAGTAGAGGGGAGCGACATGGTCGTAGATCATCCTGCGCGCAAAAAAATCGCCGCCCGCACGCTCCTGCTGGGCTGCGTCCTTCAAGCGTTCTCGATATCGGCGAGGGCTCAGGAAGCAAGCCCGGAGGCTTTCTATAAGGGCAAGGAGATCGTCGTCTATATCGGCACCGGGCCGGGCACGACATATGACATGTACACGCGCATTCTGGCGCGCCATTTCGGCAGACATGTGCCCGGCGCCCCAACCATCGTTCCCGCCAATAAGCCGGGGGCCGGCAGCCTGAATGCGATCAACGCGCTCTACAACACCGCGCCACGCGACGGTACGACGATCGCAACGGGCCATCGCTTCATTCCCATCATGCCGCTGCTCGCCATGCCCGGGACGCAATTCGACGCGAACAAGTTTGAATATATCGGCTCGATGGGCAGGGAAACGACGATCTGCCTTGCTCGTCGCGACGCGAACTTCAAGTCGATCGAGGACGTCAAGACGCGCGAACTTCTCGTCGGCACAACCGGCGCCGGATCGGAGCTGACCAATTTCGTCAGCACGCTCACCACAACGCTCAATCTGAATCTGAAACTCATCCGCGGCTACCAGAGCGCAGCCGCCATAGATCTGGCCATAGAGCGCGGCGAATTGCAGGGGCGATGCGGCGCGTCCTACGGAAGCATCAAGGCCACCAAGCCCGACTGGCTCACCAATGGCTTTGTGGACATCCTCCTTCAGATCGGGCTGACCAAGGAACCCGAGCTTCCGGGCGCCCCGCTTGTGATTGATCTCGTGACGGATGAGACGGACAGGCGCGCCATCGAGCTGATGCTCTCGCCGGGCGAAATCGCGCGGCCCTACATCGCCCCGCCCGGAACGCCGCCGGCGCGCGTCAACGCGCTGCGCCGCGCATTCGACGCGACCATGAAAGACGCTGAGCTTCTGAACGAGGCGAAACGGCTGAATGTCGAGATCTCCCCGATGACGGGCGAAGACGTCCAGAAGCTCCTGACTCGAATTTACTCATCCCCGGCGCAAGTCGTCGAGCGTGCGCGCAAACTGGCGGGCGCGAATCCTTAAGGAGAGAAAATGCGGCTCATATCCGTTCTGAAACGGCTGTCTGCGCCAGCCTGGCTCGCCCTGGCGGTCGTCGCCACCACCAGCTCCGCCGCTTTGGCGCAGTTTGGTTCGCAGCCCGTAAAAATCATATTTCCCTTCGCCGCGGGCGGCTCGGGCGACGCGGTCGCGCGCATGCTCGCCGAGCGCATCAGCCTCGCGACGAATCAAAGCGCCTTCGTGGAGAACAGAACGGGCGGCTCAGGCATGCTCGGCGTTCAAGCCGTCAAAAGCGCGCCCGCTGACGGAACGACGCTGCTTCTCACGCCCTTCACGCTCATGGTCATCTATCCGCATATCTATCCCGACCTCAAATACGATCCGCAAAAAGACTTCGTCCCGATTTCGCAGGTGTGCTCCTTCGAGTTCGCGATTGCCGTCGCGAAGAATTCACCGGTCAAGACCATCCGCGAAATGGTCGAATGGATTCGCAAGGATCCGAAGGCCGGCAGTTACGGCACGCCGGGCGCGGGCACTCTTCCGCATTTCTTCGGCATCGCCTTCGGCCGCGCGGCCGGACTCGATTACCGCCACGTCGCCTATCGGGGAGCGTCCGCCGCCGTAGCCGATCTCGTGGCCGGTCAAATTCCGACCGCGGTTCTCTCCACGGCCGATGTGCTCGAGCACCACAATCAGGGCACGGTGCGCATCCTCGCGACGCTCGACGCATCGCCCTCGCCCTTTATCTCCGGAATCCCGACGTTGAAAGAAAGCGGCTATGACCTGAGCGGCAACGGCTGGTTCGCCCTCTATGCGCCCGCCGGCACCCCGCCGGCGATCGTCGAGCGCATCAACGCCATCGTGCGCGAATATGCGCAGTCGAAGCCATTCGGCGAAAAGCTGTTGACGCTTGGTCTTCTGGCCACGGGGACCAGCGGGGAGGAACTCGCCTCGCGCCAGCGCATGGAAGCGCAGACGTGGGAACCCATCATCAAGACGTCGGGCTTCAAGCCAACCGACTGAACCACGCGCAAGGAGACACATATGCTGACCGCAGGAGACCTCAAGGGTCTTATGGCGATGATGCCGGCGTTCGCCACCGACGACGCGGCCGATCTCAACGCGCGAAACACCGTCGACGTGGCGCGGCTCCACCATGGCGTCGACCGCATGCTGAGCGATGGGGCCAACGTCATTTCGACGACCGGCAGCTTTGGCGAATGCCATACGCTACTGCCAGAGGAATTTCGCGTCTTGGCCCATGAGACCGTGGCGGCGGCGCGCGGACGCGCCCCGATCTTCATCGGCGTGACCTCGCCGAACACCCGCGAGACGGTCGAGCGGATCAAGATGATCGCAGACAGCGGCGCTGACGGCGTGCTGATGGGAGTGCCCTATTACTTCCCGTCGAGCCTTCGCAACGCGATACGGTTTTACGCCGATGTGGGCGCGCTCTTTCCCAAACTCAACATCATGATCTACCACAACCCCGCGCTCCACCATGTGCGCCTGCCTGTGGAGGCTTTCAGCGAGATCCTCAAAAATCCCGCCGTCATCGCCATGAAAGACAGCCACCGCAGCGAGGAGGAATTCGAACGTCTGCATAAACTCGCCGCAGGCCGATTGAGCGTCTTCGTCTTCCAGGGGCAATATGCCGCTTACGCCAAACTTGGGGCCGCCGGCTTCTGGTCGATCGACGCCTGGATGGGCCCGTGGCCTCAGCTGGCTCTTCGCGACGCGGTTCTTGCCGGCGACGACCTGCTTGCGCAGCAAGCGACGGCCGATATTTGCCCGCCCGTCACGAGCTCGCCAGACCTGTCATGGCGCGAGACGGCCTCCAAAGTCGCCGTGCGTCTGTCCGGCTATGTGGATCCCGGTCCGCTGCGTCCCCCGTTCGTCGAAATTCCCGACGAGGTCACGGCCCGCATGCAACAACGCGTCGACCGCTGGAAGGGCCTGTGCGAGAAATATCGCAGCCGCTGAAGCCGGGCTCGCGCCTGCCCTCACAGGCGCAGGCGCGGGTACCAGGCTCGCGCATTGCCGCCTAGAATTTTCGCGCGCCCGGCCTCAGAGATCGCAGGATCGAAGACCCAATTCAACGGATCGAAGGTCGCGTGCGGCCAGTCGGACGAATACATGAGGAAGTCCTCTCCACGACATAGCTCCATCAGGCTTTTGAAATGCCGTGGATTGCGCGGCATGCACACCGGCTGGCTCGAGAAGCGGATGTTGGACTCGAAATATTCGCTGGGCAGCTTGCGCAAAAACCTTTCGCCCGACTCGATCTTGCGCTCGACGAGCTGAATGTCGCCGGGATGATTCAGGTAATAATCATCGGTGCGCGCCATGAAGTCGCAGAGCCACCAGAAGCCCCCTTCTTGCAGGACGACCTTCAGGTTCGGGAACTTGTCGAAGAGACCCTGCATGATCATGCTGCCGGTGAAAGCCATGCAGGTGGCGACCGATGAAACGCCCACCAGCTCCGTCCAGGTCCGCACCCCTTGCGCGAGCGGCGTGAATTGCTGCCAGAACGTGCCGATATGCAGAATGACCGCGAGGTCGCGCTCCGCCGCCGCCTCGAAGATCGGATCATGGCGCGCCGTTCCGATCGGCTCGTAATTCCCGCCGAACTCCGTATAGACGCCGACGAATTGCGGATGATCGCCCACGCGGCGGATTTCCGCTGCGCCGGCGGCGGGGTCGCGGTGGTTGATCATGATCGAGGCGTTGATCCGCCGCGACAGGGGAAAGACGTCCTTGATCATATGATCGTTAAAGGCCGACGCCAGCACGCTCACCATTTGTTGGTGGAACATGCTTTGCGGACGTTGAAAGCCGGGCGACAGAATGACGGTCTGGACGCCGATTTCGTCGAGCACCTTCAACACGTCGCCTGCGCTGCTTGCGCGACCGAGGACGTCCTGCCCCGTGCCGTCGATGCCGATCGCATATTTTGGCGAGTAATCCGATCCCACAAGCGGATAACGATTCAGCTCGCTGCGAAAGGGTTCCGGCATATAACGACGCAACGCTTCCCAATCCGGAACGAAATGGAAATCGGTGTCGATCACGTCATAGGCCGCCGCGCGGCGGTCGATGGGATCGGGCTTGATGCGGCGGGCGATTTCGCGCTCGTGAGGGCTGGCCACGTTCATCAGGGTCTCCCTTATGCGTCAGAGCCGAAGAATGACGTCGTCGCCATCGACGAAAACATTGTATTGACGGAGGTGCTGGCGCGTGTCGGGTTCAAGCGCGCCGTCGTCGAGCCGCCAATTCCAGTGATGCCATGGACAGCGCACGATTTTGGATTCGCACACAACCTCGCCCTCGCAGAGCGACGCGCCCTTGTGCGGACAGGCGTTGCTGATCGCGAACACCTCGCTCCCGATCTTGAACACGGCGACGGTGCTGCGACCCGCCTCGACCGCGACGCCTTTGCCTTCCGGCAATTCGCTGAACTTGCCAACGAGATATTCCTGCATGGCGGCCTCACGACGCGTTCTACAATAATCGAGATATATCTCATTTTTTGCGCGAAGGTCAAACAAGAGCCTTCGTTCGCATCGCCGCGGTCACGTTTCTTGGCGCAACAAGCCAAGCGCCTGCAGGACGGGTTCGTCGCTCACCGTGAAGAGAACGGCTTCCTCGTCCGAGCGATTTCGGATCGCATGACGCGTCCAGTTCGGAATGGCGAAATTGTCGCGCGGCCCCCATGACAAAGCTTCGTCTCCAGCCAGCTCCAGGGATCCATTCCCCGTCACCACGAACCAGACGCTGCTCGCCGACGTGCGGCTTGGCAGCGCAGAAAAACCAGGCGGCAGACGCACGAGCTTGCACGACAGCGTCTTCAGACACGGGCCGCCATGGTCTGGATCACGATATTCATACGCCTGCCCATGATGGGGATCGAGCTGCAGCGCGCGCGTGGCGGCGATCGACTCACGCCACGCGAAACGCAAGGCCCCCACGCGCCGGCCGGGCTCCACATTCGGCTGATCCGCCCCTGACCCGGGCTCGTAGACCGTCTGATTCAGGCCAAGCACCAGCGGCACGTCCAGCACATCAAGCCAGAGCGCGCGCTGATCGCTTTTGTTGTGGTGATCGTGCCAGGACCAATTCGGCGTCAGCACCAGATCTCCAGTCTCCATCACGCAATGACGTCCATCGACGACGGTCGTCAGTTTCTCATCGCCTTCGATGATGAAACGCAGCGCAGCGATGGAATGACGATGCGCCCAGGCGACTTCACCCGGCATGATCATTTGCACGCCCATATTGATCGTATGCGTCGTGCCGCGCGGCAAGGCCGGATTTTGAAAGATGAGGCTGCGACGCGCCTGCAAGCTTTCCGGCATGGCGCGCTCGGCCGCGCCCATCAGCTCCATCACGTCGGCCCACCGCCATGCGTATGGGGCGCCGGCGGGCTTTGGCCCGCCAATGGCGGCTGACAGGAAAGCTTCCGACTTCCATTGCCCGCGCATATGGGACGCGGCAAGCCTGGCGTCCAGTTCCGCGAGCGCATCCACACCAGACATCGAATTTCCTCACTGAACCGAGTTGGCGAGTTCCCGCGCGCGTTCGATCACCTTCGGATCGGACGCGTAAAGATCCTTTATCAGGCTTTCCATCGCCGCACCGCTCATCGGAGCGATTTCGAGCTGCTGACGTTTCGCCTCCTCAAGAAAATCCTTGTCGACCATGGCGTCGTCGAAAGCCTTGCGCAGCGCGGCGAGGCGCTCAGGCTGCGTGTCGGGCGGACCAAACACCGGCCGCGCGATCGCGCCGGGCGCGGTCAAGAGCCGAAGGGCGGCGCGATCGACATCGTTCACGAGTTCGCCGAGGGACGGCACATTCGCCATCTCCCGCGAGCGCGCCACGTCGATCTGGAGGAAGATTTTCACCTTGCCCGTTGCAACCCAATCTCCGCGCGTCCGCATGAGACTGGAATAAGACACGCCGCACCGGCCCTGCAGCTCGCCGCGGTCGATGGCGAGATCGATCTCGCCGCTGCTTCCATAGCCGCGCACGACCTGAAATTCGAGCCCCAACATTTTATGAATCGTGGCGGTGAAATTCGTCAGCTCGGTTCCAGCGCCCATCGTGCCGACGATGAGCGGCTGCTTGCGCGCATCCTCGATCCTGGCGACGCCCGAGCGTTCATGCGCCACGCAAACCGACGTCTCGCTGCTGATCGAGCCGATATACGCCATTTTGGTCGGATCGAATTGCGCGCCCGGCAAGCCGAGCAGCGGCATCAAGGGCACGAAACGCTGACCCATGACGAGCATGCTGCCGTCGCGCACCTGGGAATTATAGGTCGCGTTCACGGCCACGAGACTGCCTGCGCCGGCGCGATTGCTCGGCACAACGACCGGCGACCCGGGCAGATGCCTGGTCAGATATTTCCCGAGAAGACGCGAATAACTGTCATAGGTGTCGCCGGCGCCTGTGCCGATGAGGAACTGGATCTGCTTGCCTGCGAAAGAGACAGGATCAGCGGCGTGAGCGGAGGTGGCGCAGATCGCGCTTGCTAGCAGGGTTGCTCCAGCGAGTTTCAATGCGATGGCTTGCATGATCAACGCTCCCTAGGATGCCTGCGAGCCCACGATGTCGCGCCATTGGGACGAAAGACCCTTGATGGCAAAGAGGAAGTCTTCCGTCGTGGGAATGACGCTCTTTTCGTAATTGACGCGCTTCAGCGCCGCGCGTTTCGCCGCGTCGCAAATGGCGCGCAGATCCGCACCGGAGCGCCCCTCCGTCTGGGGAGCCAGCACATCGATCAGCCGCGCCATTTCATCGGGACGGCCTTCGAACGGGCGCTTGAGGAACAGCGTCAGGATTTCGCGCCTGTCGGCTTCGTCGGGAAGTCCGACATGAATCTGCACGCTGAACCGCCCGGAGCGAAGCATGGAGGGATCGATCAATTCCGGCCGGTTCGTGGCGGCCAAAACCACCACGCGAGACAATTGCTCGACCCCGTCTAGCTCGGTCAGCAGCTGGCTCACCACGCGATCGGTCGTCGCTGATCCCGCATGTTCGCCCCTGACGGGAGCGATGGATTCCAGCTGATCGAAAAACACGACGGCGGGAGCGACCTGACGAGCGACCCGGAAGATCTGCCTGATGCTCTCTTCGGATTCGCCTTGCCATTTCGTGAAGATCTCAGGTCCGTCAACGGAAATGAAATTGACGCCGCATTCATGCGCGACCGCTTTCGCCAAAAGCGTCTTACCTGCGCCCGGCGGTCCGTAGAGCAACGCGCCCATATGCTGGGGAAGGTCGTGGGCGGCGAGCAGATGAGGATTGCGCAACGGCAATTCGACCGTATCGCGCAAAAGCTCCTTCGCCTGCGCATGCCCCCCAACGTCCGACCAGGAGACGTCGGGAATCGTGATCAGCGTCTCCCGCAATGCAGAGGGGCGAATAGTGGCGAGCGCCTGTTCGAAATCCTGGCGATCCACAAGCAGATTTTCATCATGCAATTTGAACGCCGAGCGGTGATCTTCGAGATTGCTCGCGCTGCGCCGCAAAGTGCTCAAGCCGGCGTCCCGACACAGCTCCATGAGATCGGCGCCAAGAAAGCCGTGGGTGCGTCGCGCCACGTCGTCGAGAAACGCCAGCGCCAGAGGCGTCATCGGCATTTCCCGAGTATGTATTTCCAAAATCTCGCGCCGGCCTGCGATATCAGGAGGCCCGACGAAAATCTCGCGGTCGAAGCGGCCCGGCCTGCGGAAGGCCTGATCGATGGCGTCGACGCGGTTGGTCGTGCCGATGACGATGACGGAATCCACACGCTTTAACCCGTCCATCAGCGCGAGCAATTGCGTCACGGTGCGCGTGTCCGCATGCGCCCCCGTCTCGCCGCGCTTGGGCGCCATGGCGTCCAGCTCGTCGATGAAAATGATCGATGGCGAATGGTGGCTCGCCTCGCTGAAGATGCGACGAAGATTCGCCTCTGTTTCGCCTGTATAGGTTCCGATGACGTCGGGGCCGTTGATGTAATAGAACCGCGCGTCGACCTCTTTCGCTATCGCGCGCGCGAGATGGGTTTTCCCGGATCCCGGCGGGCCGTAGAGAATGAGGCCGCGCGGGGCGTTGATGCCGAGGTTGCGGTACACATGCGGGAAGATCAGCGGCAGCTGCACGAGTTCGCGCAAAAGCTTGATCTGCGCGCCAAGGCCGCCGACGTCTTCGAACCCGACGTCGAACTGGCCGTCGGGCAAATGCGAATCATGAAAATTGATGACGATCTCGGTCTGCGCGGTGACCGGACCGGGTCCGCCGATCACCCGGTTCATCATATAAGTCGTGCCGGATGGTGACCCCGGGAAGGTGACGTAGACGACCGCTCCCACGCTCGCCGGCGTGCCCGCATCGACGAGCGTCTGCGTCACATGAGGCAGGAGATCATGCGCCAGCGTCACGTCGACGGCGGGCAATAATTCAATCCGCTCGACAGGCGCAGGTTCAAGCGGCTCGATCTCAACCGATTCGTTCAGATGAGCCTTGATCGACTGTCGGACGAAACGATCCAGCCGAATAAGCCCCTTGCCGGCGTCGCCGGCGACGGGCTCGTCCAGTCTCGCAGCCATGCTGCGACCCCTGTCGGTGGCCAGACGCACCAGATCGTTGGGCTTGACGCCGAGTTTCGCCATCGCCTCAGGATCAAGGCATACGCCAAGGCGAGCGCCTGCGCTGAAGGGGCGGGCAAGGTGATCGACGCTCACATGGAGGTGAGGGGCGCCGTCGTGATGGTGATGCGAATGGTCGCCGCTCATGCGCCTGCAGCCTATTGCTTGAAGTCCGGAGAGTTCTCGATCTGCTCGAGATCGGACGCCAGATAATCGTGAATCGGCATGTTGATGAGCGCGATCCAGACGGCCGGCTTCTCAGGGGGGCCAAGATTGAAATGCTGATGCTCGACGCCGCCAACCTTCATCGGCAGAAGCACGAGGTCGCCTTTTTTCCAGTCCCAACGCTCGCCGTCGACGATCGTATAGCCCTCGCCGTCGAGAACGAAGATGACAAGGCCGCCGGCGTGCCTGTGCTTGCCGGAACATGTCCGAATTTCCTGAATGAAGACGCGCCAATGCTGGAGCGGCGTCTCGGGATGATTGTTCGGGCACAGGTAATAGAGAAGCTTTCCCTGCCGCGCCTGAAACAAGTCCCGGTCCGAGCGCTTCACGACGATGGGACCGGTGGCGTTGCGTTCGATATATTCTTTGCGCTGGCGCATGTTGCGCTCGTAATTATTGTCTGCGATCGGCGGGCGTTCGCGTTCGCGCACTCGGTCTCGTTCAGTCATTTCTTCCCCCAGATCCTAGCGCGACCGCTTCGCTTTTTGATATTCCGGCGCGTCTTCGAGCTGTTCGAAGCCCGATCCGCGATCGACTGTGGTGCAGGCGAACCAATTCGGCTCCACCGCGACGAATTTTGCAGGATTCTTCGGGTCGGTGTTGAAATGCTGCACGACGATTCCCGGACCGCGTATCGGCAGGTTCAGCACGTCGTCCTTCGACCAGGAATGTTTCACGCCATCGAGCATGGTGTAGCCCGATCCTTCCAGGATGATGATGACCTGTCCGCCCTGAAAGCGCATGCGTCCCGTGCGGCTGCCGGGCGGGATCTCCTGTTCGAAGAAGATGAACGTCTGAAGCACGGTGTCCTTGATGGCGGGATGAAGATACCAGCGCATCAAACCCTGAGGATTCACCTCTTGCGGCAACTCGTCGCCGCGGACCACTTGCAACGCGTCTTTCAGATGGGCGCGCTGCTCGTCGCGCATTTTCAGCAATTCTTCCCAATAATTTTTTTGCGCCAGCTGCTGTGTGCGCGCGGTCTCCATGCGTGTCCTCCCGAAAGCTTCTTGATTGGTCGCAAGTATTGGGGCCGGGGCCCGGTATGTCAATATTTGAAATTCATCTCGAAATTCGAAATCACCCTTTGTAGTCAGGCGAATTTTCGATTTGTTCGAGATCCGACGCCAGATAGTCATGAACCGCCATATTGATCATCGCGATCCAGACGGCTGGCGTCTCCGGCGGGCCGAGATTGAAATGTTGATGCTCCACGCCGCCGACTTTCATCGGCAAGAGCACGAGGTCGCCCTTCTTCCAATCCCACCTTTGTCCGTCGACGACCGTATAGCCGCGCCCCTCAAGCACGAAGATCGTGAGCCCGCCGGCATGCCTGTGCTTGCCGGAGCAGGTTCGGATCTCCTGGATGAAAACGCGCCATGCCTGCAAAGCGGTGTCGCGATGATTGTTGGGGCAGAGATAGAACAGCAACTTGCCCTGGCGGGCCTGAAACAAGTCGCGATCGCTTCGCCGCACGACGATGGGCCCGCCGTTGCGGCGCGCGACGTCTTGCTTCAAGGCCCAGATCGCGCGCGCGTCAGGATCGAGCTTGGCGTCTTCCTGCGAAGTCGCATCAGCTGCGGGCATGTCCTCCCCCGTGCGCCCCTCTTGCGGGAGCGCGTTGGGGAATGTGAACACGGCCTCGCGCGCAATGTCAATAAATGATACTGGTATCGAAATTTAAAAACATGGGTCGGGCGGATGAAAAGGCTGTGCGACGACATCGACGTTTTGATCGTTGGCGCGGGGCCCGTCGGGCTTGCGACCGCCCTTGAGCTTGGGCTGCATGGCGTAGAGAGCCTCGTTGTGGAGCGGCGCGACGGCTCGATCCATGTTCCCAAGACGACGATGGTCTCCGCGCGGAACATGGAGTTTTGCCGCCGCTGGGGAATCGCGCCGCAGGTGCGCAACAAGGTCTGGGACGAAGATCGGCGTCTTGATTTCGTCTATGCCGAATCGCTGACCGGC
>CAIXDD010000469.1 GCA_903918155.1 uncultured Hyphomicrobiales bacterium | reverse complement strand
CGCCCAGCGGCCGCGCGATCTTGCTCTCGATGGCCGCGCGCGCGGCGGCCAGATCAAGGCCCATCTCGCCGCCGAGGAATCGGTCGGCGCCGAGTCGGCCGAGCACGAGATTGGCGTCGGTGACCGTGGGCTCCTCGCCGCCCTTGCCGTAGCACACGGGGCCGGGATGTCCGCCCGCGCTGCGCGGGCCGACTTTCAATCCGCCGACTTCGTCGATCCAGGCGATGGAGCCGCCGCCCGCGCCCACTTCCACGATGTCGATCACGGGATACATGACCGGCAGGCCGCAGGCTTCGCCGCCCACGTAATAGCCCTGCGCGATGACGGGCTCATTGTCCTGCACGAGGCTGACTTTCGCGGTCGTGCCGCCCATGTCGAAGGCGATGACGTTTGAAACGCCCAATTCGCGACCGGTCTCGGAGGCGGCGATGATGCCGCCCACCGGGCCTGATTCCATGGTCGCCACCGGCAGGCGTTTCGCCGTCTCCGGCGACATGGCGCCGCCGTTCGATTGCATGATGAGAAACTGGCCGCGAAAGCCCGCTTCCGCCAGCAGGTTCTCGAAATCCTGCAGGTAGCGGCTGACGCGCGGCCCCACATAGGAGTTCAGCACCGTGGTCGACGTGCGCTCATATTCGCGATATTCGCGCAGGATCTCGTTGCTCAGTGAATGGAAGACGCCGGGCAGCATCTCTTGCAACACGCGGCCGACGCGCATTTCGTGTTCGGGATTCGCCCAGGAATGGATCAGGCAAACCGCCGTGGCCTCGGCGCCGTCTGCGCGCACGCGCTCCACGACCTTTTGCAGATCGTTTTCATCGAGCGCGACGATCACTTCGCCCGCGGAATTCAGGCGCTCCACGATTTCGTGGGTGCGTCGGCGGGGCACGAGCGGGTCGGGCCGCTTGAACAGGAAATTGTAGGATTCCGGCCGGTTTCCGCGTCCGATCTGATAGACGTCGCGGGTGCCTTGCGTGACGATGAGCGCGGTTTTGGCGCCGGTGCGTTCGATCGCCGTGTTGATGGCGACAGTCGAGCCATGCACGAAATTGTCGAAACTTGAGATCGGAAGGCCGGTTTTTTCCAGCGTCTTCCTGATGCCGACGGAGAGATCATAGGGCGTTGTGGAATCCTTGGCCTGAATCACCTCGCCGGTGGTCAGGTCGAACGCCACGAAATCCGTAAATGTCCCGCCAATATCGAGTGCAACGACCAAAGACACGCATGTCCTCCCATGGATCGGGCTTGAGCCCTGTTGAAGCTCAGTGTAGCTGTTTCTGGTTCGGCTCGAATAGCGCCTTGCGGTTCACAAGACTTTTTCTTTGGGAACAGGCGGCGGGCGTCAGCCGGAAAAGGAGCGGCGCGCGCCGCAGCGGGAGCGACCGGACGTGATGCAGGACCTCAACAAGCTCCAGACCTTCGTTCAGGTCGCCGCGCGCGGCAGCTTCACCCTCGCCGCCCGTGAATTGCGCGTGTCCCCTTCTGCGGTGAGCAAGCAGGTGCAGCAATTGGAGAAGGCGCTGTCCGTCTCCCTGCTCAATCGCTCCACGCGAGGCGTTGCGCTGACGGAGGCGGGTCTGGCCTTCTATCAACGCTGCCAGGACGCGCTCGCCGCCCTCGACGACGCGGTGAACCAGGCGCAGACCCTGCACGCAGGCTCCTCGGGCACCCTGCGCGTCCATGTGGTCAGCGGCTTCGCCCAGCGCGAGCTTTCTCCGCTGATGGTCAAGTTCATGAAGGAGCATCCGCAGATCGGCCTTGAAATGAGCACCAGCACGCCGGCCCAGAGCCTCGTCGAGGCGGGAGCCGACGTCGTTGTGTCCGGCAAGACCATGCCGGATCCCGGCGCCGTCTGGCGCGAATTGGGCGTCATCGATTACGTCGCCTGCGCGTCGCCCGATTATCTCGCCCGCCATGGCGCGCCGGCCAAGCCCGAGGACCTGTGCGACCATAATTGTCTGCTGCATACTTTTTTCGCTCCGCGCGAATGGCCGTTCCGCAGCGGCGCGCGCGAAAAGCTCGTGCGCGTCACGGGCTCGTTCAAGTCGAACAATTCGGAGGTGCTGGCGCAGCTCGCCCTCGGCGGGGTGGGAATCGCGCGCCTGCCGCTTTACGTCGTGCGCGAAGAGATCAGGTCCGGACGGCTTGTGTCCCTGTTCGACGGAATGGTCCCCTCCCGCCAGATCATGCGCGTCTATTACCCCTCGCATGACAATCTGCCCGAGAAGACGAAAATCTTCCTTCGTTTTCTCGAAGCCCATTTCAAGCCGTCCAAGAAGCGCTGAGCCGGGCGCACCGACGCCGGCGTCTGAGGCGAGCGTCGGGAAAAACTCTTGTGCTGCAGGCTCGCGATGGGGTTGCGCATGTTGACGCTGGCCCGGATCGCGGTTGATATGTTTCGCCAGCGCGCATTCGCCGCAGAGCGCAGCGCGAGCGCATCGGGAGCGCATCGGCAGCACATCGGGAGGAAATATGCGCAAGAGCGTCGCGTTCGTCATGTCATTGGCCGTGGGCCTTTCCGCCGCCGCGCAAGCCGCGCAGGCTGATGCTGTCGCCGATTTTTACAAGGACAAGCGAATCGAGCTTCTCATTTCCTCCACGGCCGGCGGCGGAAACGACATTTCCGCCCGCATGATCGCGCGGCATATGCGCGCGCTGACGCCCGGCGAGCCGACGGTCATTCCCAAAAACATGCCCGGCGCGGGCGGGGTGACCGCCGCCAATCATCTCTACAACGTCGCCTCGCGCGATGGGCTTGCGATCGCCATGGTGCAGAACAGCGCCTTGTTCGAGCCGCTTTACGGAAACGACAAGGCGCTCTTCGACGTGCGCAAGTTCAATTGGCTCGGCAGCCCGAACAAGGACGTCGGCGTCTTAATGCTGTGGCATACGGTGCCCGTCGACGATCTCGAACAAGCGCGCAAACGCGGGCTCGTTCTGGGCGTGTCCGGGGGGCTGAACGCGACGCCGGCGTTTTACGCGCGCGTGCTCTCCAATGTTTTCGATCTGAACATCAAGATGGTCGCGGGCTATCCCGGGCAGAACGAAGCCTTCATCGCCATGGAGCGCGGCGAAAATGAAGGCTATCCGTCAGCCTTCTGGTCGAGCCTCAAGGCGGTGAAGCCGGGCTGGATCCGCGACAAGCAGATCAAGATGATCCTGCATTTCGGACCCGCCGCCCATCCCGAGCTGAAAGACGTGCCTTTCGCGGACGATCTGTTGAAGAACGATCCGGCGAAGCGTGAATTGATGGCCGCCGCAGCGGCGCCTTTGGCCGTCGGCCGACCGATGATGGCGCCGCCCGACGTGCCCGCCGCGCGCGTCGCGGCTCTGCGCGCGGCGCTTGTCGCCACGTTCCGCAACGAAACCTATCTGGCCGAATGCGGAAAGCTCAATCTCGAATGCGCCGATCCCACGACCGGAGCGGAGCTGGAGAAAATCATCGTCGACGCCTATTCGGCGCCCGCGGCCGTCGTGAAGACGATCCGCGAGCTGAATCAGGCCAATTAGCTCATTCCTTGGTCTCAAGCGCCGCGCGCAGCCGCTCAACAAGGTCTTTGGGCGTTTCGACCGTGCGCTTGACGATCGCCGCGACGGTTTCTCCCGACGTCGGCTCCAGCGTGGTTTGCGGACCGAGCTTTGCGGCGTCGGCGCGGAACGCGGGATCGCGCAAGGTCGCTTCGAACGCGCGACGCAGTGCGTTCACGCGATCGGCCGGCACGCCGGGCGGCGCGGCGAAGGGCTGGCCCAGATCCACCGTGCTGCTGACGAGCTGAAACATTTTTAATTGCTCGTCGTTCTGCGCCAGTTCCGTCAGCAGCGGCACGTTCGGCAATTCGGGGTCGCGCGCGGGACCGAATTGCACCAGCGGCACGATCTTTCCATCGCGCACCCATTCAGGCTTGATGGATTTATAGGCGGCCCATGTGGTGTTGGCCTTTCCGCTCACCTCGTCTCGTTCGATGGCGAGATTGATGGAATTGCCGCCGTCATAGCCCATCACGATCTTGAACCGCGTGCCGAGAAACGCGTTCAGCAATTGGATATGTCCGGCGAAATTGCCGCCTGCGCCCGTCGCGCCCATGGCGACGGGAATGCGCTTGGCGTCGTCGATGGTTTTCACCCCGGTCGCATGCCACACGGCCACCAGCGCGGCGTCCTGCGGGATAGCCCCGATCCAGGAGAATTCCTCGGCGCGATATTGGATGCCCTGCTGGCCCATCGCCTGATAATAGGCGATCGCATTATTGAACGTGCCTATATAGAGCCCGTCGCGCGGCGCGGCGGCGAACAGATGGTTGGCCGCCCGGAATCCGGAGGCCCCGGGCATGTTTTGCGGCGTGATGGCGGGCGTTCCCGGAACATGGCGTCCCAGATGGCGCGCCAGCGCGCGACCATAAAAGTCATAAGCGGCGCCGGGCGCGGTCGCGATCACGATCTGCATCGTCTTGCCGGCGTAGAACGAAGCCGCATCCTGCGCGCGGGCGCCGCCCGCATAGGCGAGAGCATGGGCGAGGAAGGCGAGGCCCGCACCCAGAGCCGATCCTGCAGAACGCATAGTCAATCCTCCGCACGCGGTTCAGGCCACACGGCGCCGCGCCTGCGCCGCAGGCTAGCGCGCGGCGCGCGGCCTTTGAACAGGCGCAGGCTCTCAGGCGGCAAGAAAACGCCCGCCGGGCGCTATATTTTTTCAAATAAAGCGCTAGAAATAGCTGCAGGACTATTGGCTTGATAGCCTGGCGTCCCATTGCTGGCGAGAGAGCGCGCGCGCATCGTGCTTTCAGCTCATGCTCCGCCGCGCATGGGGCGAATCGAGAAAAGGCGAAGCTCCTGGGAGGATGCGCATATGAGGTGGACGACCGCTTGCGCCGCGCTGGCCGCGTTTCTGACGAACCAGACGGCGGCGAACGCCGATCCCATCGCGGATTTCTACAAGGGCAAGGATATCGCCTTGATCGTCGGTTTCGACGTAGGCGGCGGTTATGACCAATATGCGCGCATGATCGCGCGCCATCTGGGCCGCAATATTCCCGGCGCGCCCAATGTGGTCATCCAGAACATGCCGGGCGCCGGCGGCGTGCGGGCGGCCAACCAGCTTTACAACGTGTCCGCGCGCGACGGCACCGTGCTCGGCATGATCGATCAGGCCCTGCCCACGCAGCAATTGATCGAGCCTGAAGGCATGAAGACCGACGTCGGCAGGTTCAACTGGATCGGCCGCATCGCCTCCAACGGCGCCGTGCTTTACGCATGGCACACCGCGCCCGTGAAGAAAATCCAGGACGCGTTCGGCACGGAGCTGATCGTCTCCTCCTCCGGGCAAAGCTCGCGGATGCTGTCGGCCCTGATGAAGAATCAGCTCGGCCTGCAATTGAAGATCCTCACAGGCTACAAGGGCACGAGCGAGGCGCGCATCGCCATGCAGCGCGAAGAGATCCACGCCCTCACGCAACCTTTGTCGGCGCTGCGCGCCGAAAGCGCCACGATGATCAGCGAGCGCAAGATCAACATGCTCCTGCAAATGGGCGCCGAGCGTCATCCCGATCTGCCCGATGTGCCGGCCCTCGTCGATCTTGCGCGCAATGACGATGAGCGCCGCCTGCTCTCGATGATGGTGAGCGGCGCGCGGATCGGCCGCTCGCTCCTCTCGCCGCCCGCCCAGCCTGTTGAACGCGTGGCGGCCCTTCGCGCCGCTTTCACGAAGACGATGCAGGATGAGGTCTATGTGGCGGACATGAAGAGGGTCGGCCTCGATCTCGATCCCATGACCGGCGAAGAATTGCAGGCCATGCTGGTTGAAATCGCCAGCACGCCGCCGGCGCTGATCGCGCAGGCGCGCAAAATGGCTGAAGTCGCGAAATAAGCGCGCCCGTCAGGCGAGCGCGCGCCGCATCAGCGCGATCGCAGGCGCAGGCGTCTCGAATGTCGCGCGCAGCGTCGCAAACGCCCGCTGCGCGCTTTCGCTCCCCAGAGCGTTGGTGAGAAGGCGCATATGTTTTGCGGCGAGCGCGTCGGCGGACAATCGGTTCGCCGCATCGCCGCGCGGCGCGACGACTTTTCGCGATAGCTGGCCGCTCGCCGTGCGCACATAGATCTCGCCCGCCCATACGCGGGGATAATCCGCCTGCAGCGCAGGATCCGCCTTCACGTGAACGTTTCGCGCAAAGGCGAGGATCGCCGGATCCTCGATGACCGATGCGCGGTCGAGATCGAGCAGATGGTCCGGCTTCAGCGCCGCGAGCGCCATCTGAAAGCCTGCGTTCGAATAAGTTGAGGAGCGATAGGCCTCAAGCGGGCGCGAGATCATGGCGGCGTAAGCTTCCGGCACGCGCACCTCGATGGACTCGATGTCGGCGGCAACGAGGCCCTCCGCCATGAGGTCAAGCAAGGCTTGCGTGGGCGCCAGCGCCTGACGCGCCGTCGAGAAAGGCTTCATGCCGAGGCCGCGCAGCGCGTGGGACGATCCAAGGTCATCGACCAAAGCGTCCGTCTGCGGGGCATAGCCGAGGGCGTTTTGCAGCCAGGGCCCATCGAGAAGGCCGGGGTCGCCCTTATAGCCGCGCATTCCCGCTTCGAAGGCGCGCACGCCGTCCGCAAAGGCGGCGTTGAGCACGATCCAGCGTCCCGTGGGCTGGCCTGCGAAACGGCCGATGCGCCCGCTCGACATCATCAGCGCCATCGACAAGGCGTGGCTTGTGCGCGCAGCGTCCAGCTTGCGCATGCGGCACAAGGCCGCCGCAACGGCGAGCGGGGTTGAAAAACATGTGGGCCAGACGCCGCGATACAGCGCATTCGGCCCTTCTATGGCGAGGCCCATGCGCACGCTCAGCTCCACGGCGATGCGAATCGCATCCTCCGCTTCGCGCAGGTCGCTGGCGTCGCCGCCGCCGGTCAGCAACGCCGCCGGCATGGCGAGCGATGTCGGCGTCACGCAGGATTCGATGTGGATATCGTCGACTTCCGTGCTGCGGATAATGGCTGCAGCCACCGCCGCCTGCTCGGCCGACGCGGCGCCGGCTGGCAGGAGGCCCGCCAATTCGCGCCCCTCCGGCGACGCCGCGCCCGCCACAAGGGCGACCGCGGAATCGATCGCATGGTCACGCAGGGCGACGCGTTCCTGCGTCGTCAGCGCGCCCATATCAGAGCCGCAAACGAAATCGGCGATCCGTTCGAGTCGTGTCACGCAAGCGTTTCCTGGAGCTGCCGATTCATTCAGCCGCGGCGGAGCCGACGCTCTTCAGCTCTCTCATATGAGCCGAGCCGTTCATATGCGGCAGGCCGAAAATGCGCCGGACATTGCCCACGAACAGCTTCTGCTTGTCCTCTTCGCTGAGATCGATCTGTTCGATCAGGCGCAGCGCTTCGGCGGGCTCCCAGCAGGGATAGTCCGAGCCATACATCACATTGTCGATGCCGTAATATTCAATGGCGAATTTGATGCCGGCCATATGCGGAGACACCGTGTCCGTATACATGCGCTTGATATATTCGCTGGCGGGGCGCGGCAATTTCGCCGCCTTGGTGTTCTTGTCCATCCGGCCGGATTGATAGGGAAGGGCGCCGCCCGTGTGCGAAAGCATGATCTTGAGGTTCGGGCAATGCTCCATGAGGCCCGAAAGGATCAGCCGCGTCGCGCCTACGCTCACTTCGATGACGCGGCCCAGGCTGAAATGGAGCGTGTCGTTATAGCCTTCGAGAATGTCGGCGAATACGGCGTCCGTGGGATGCAGGAAGAGCGGCACGCCCAATTCTTCGGCGCGCTTGTAGAACGGCCAGAGGCGCTCATGGTCGATGCGCGGATCGATGCCGACGCTGCCGGGCAGATTGCCGCCATAGAGCCCGAGCTTCTCAATCGCGTGCTCCAGCACTTCGATGGCGATCTTGGTGTCTTTCAAAGGAATCGCAGCCGTGCCCCAGAAGCGGCCCGGAAACCGCTTTTGCGCGGCCGCCATTTCCTCGTTCCACAGCATGGCGGCGTCGCGACCGGCTTCCGGCGCGAGTTCGGAGAAATAGACCGACAGCGGGCCGATGGTGCAAACCACGTCAATTTCGTGGCCCAGCGCGTCCATGTCCGCCAATTGCGCTTCGAGCGGCGCCCAGGCCGGGTGATCGGGACGGATCTTCACGGAATATCCTTCGCGGATCATCCAGACATAGCCGCCCTTGCCGTCGCGCTCCGCGCGCGGATAGCCCTTCGACTTGCAGGCCCATTCGAGAAGGGAGCGAGGACGCCAATGAAAATGCGAGTCGATGATATGCATGGCCTGCTCCAGACGAATGACATGCGTTGCGGAAGCGTTCTTCTGCGTTTGCGCGCGCAAGCCATGATGGCTGCGCATTCTTCTCCGTCAAATAGGCTGAACCGCTATGGGTGCATAGCCCCCGGCCTATTTGACGGATCTTGACCTTAACCTTTGTACAGCGGCGAGACGTCCACCTGCGTGAATTCCGACGCATTATAGTCGAAGAAGGGCATGTAGGAGAATGCGATCCAGTGGCATTCGCTTCCGGGCTCGGAATTGAAATGCTGATGCTCGACGCCCCCCTTCTTGATGGGGAGCAGG
>CAIXDD010000468.1 GCA_903918155.1 uncultured Hyphomicrobiales bacterium | reverse complement strand
TGGGCGCTGCGGATTATCTGGCGCTGGCGGAGCATTTTCACACGCTGGTATTGGACGGCGTGCCGACGATGGACCAGAGCCAGCGCAATGAAGCAAAGCGGTTCATCACGCTCATCGACACGCTTTATGACAAGCACGTCAAACTCATCATGTCCGCGGCAAGTCCGCCGCAGGGCCTTTATTCCGCGCAGGACGGGACGGAAGCGTTTGAGTTTCAGCGCACCGTGTCCCGCCTGATCGAGATGCAATCGAGGGAATATCTCGCGCTGCCGCACGGGCCCGCCGATTCCAGCGCCAGCGGAAACGCCACCGGACTGGTGGAGACATAGCAATGGCTCGCGCGCCTGCGGAATCCTCAGACGCTCGCATCCTGCAGATCGCCGCGGAACATGTGCGCAAGTTCGGCGCGGCCCGCACCACGGTCGTCGCCGTCGCGGCGGAAGCGGGGATGTCGCATGCGAATGTGTATCGGTACTTCCCGTCCAAGATGTCGCTGATCGAAGCGCTGACAGAGCAATGGCTCCGCCCGCTGGAAGCGGGATTGCACGAAATCGCCGATGCGCCCGACCCAGCCGACGACAAACTTGAGCGCATCGCCTCAGCGATCTACCGCGCCTATCGCAACAAGGTGGAAACGGATCCGAACCTCTTCGCTGTTTTCGCCGATGCGGTGGAGCATGGGCGGGCCGCCGGCCGCCGGCACCGCGGGAAACTACAAAACGAAATTAGCCGGGTGGTCGAAGAGGGAATGGCGAGCGGGGTCTTTCGGCAAGCGGATCAAAGGCGAGCGGTCGCGCTGGTCTTTGACGGGCTTCACCGCTTCCTGAATCCGATCGCGGTTCGGCTGGATCGAGACATTCCGCGCGAGCAGGCGGACGTCAGATTCGAGAGGCTGACGGCTGTCATTCTCCGGGCGCTGGGAACCCGCAGCTAGATTTTGGCCATAACGATTTACAAAAATTGTAATTTGAAATGATCTTTTCCAGCTGCTCGGCGCCCAAGCCGCAGCGCGGGCATATCAAGCATAAACTACTGATATACAAGAATAAAAGCCTCCACTTATCAAGCGTCGGCGGTCGAATTTAACCACCATTAAACCTTTGTTTCGCCCGCCGACCCTTGCCACTCGCGCCCAGGAAGCGCAAAGAGCGCGACACACAGGAAAATCCTGCTCTGTCCAAACTCAAGCGAGGTCCGTGCACATGGCGCGAAACAAGATTGCACTCATCGGTTCCGGGCAAATCGGCGGCACCCTCGCCCTTCTGGCTGGCTTGAAGGAACTGGGCGACATCGTCATGTTCGACATCGCCGACGGCATCCCTCAGGGCAAGGCTCTCGATCTCGCCGAAGCGTCGCCCGTCGAAGGCTTCGATTGCCGCCTCTCCGGCGCCAGCGACTATGCCGCGATCGCCGGTTCGGACGTCATCATCGTGACCGCCGGCGTGCCGCGCAAGCCCGGCATGAGCCGCGACGATCTGCTCGGCATCAATCTCAAGGTGATGGAAAGCGTAGGCGCGGGCATCAAGCAACATGCCCCGAACGCTTTTGTGATCTGCATCACCAACCCGCTCGACGCGATGGTCTGGGCGCTGCAGAAGGCTTGCGGCCTGCCCGCCAATAAGGTCGTCGGCATGGCCGGCGTGCTCGATTCCGCGCGGTTCCGCTGGTTCCTCGCCGAGGAATTCAACGTGTCCGTGGAAGACGTCACCGCCTTCGTGCTGGGCGGTCATGGCGACGACATGGTTCCCTCGGTGCGCTATTCCACCGTGGCGGGCATTCCGCTCCCCGATCTCGTGAAAATGGGTTGGACCACGCAGGAGAAAATCGACGCCATCGTCAAGCGCACGCGCGGCGGCGGCGGCGAAATCGTCAATCTCCTGAAGACGGGTTCGGCCTTCTACGCGCCCGCCTCCTCGGCCATCGCGATGGCGGAGAGCTATCTGCGCGACAAGCGCCGGGTTCTGCCCTGCGCCGCTTACCTCTCCGGCCAATATGGCGTCCGCGACATGTATGTCGGCGTGCCGGTCATCATCGGCGAGAACGGCGTTGAAAAGATCGTCGAGATCCAATTGGACGCCGCCGAAAAGGAAATGTTCGCCACGTCCGTCAAGTCGGTTCAGACCCTGGTCGACGCCTGCAAGACGATCAATCCGGCTTTCGCCTGACGAGAGATTGCGCGGGCCGCGCATCAGCAGGCTCGCGCATTCGATCGACGAGATTGAGGAATTCATATGAACATCCATGAATATCAGGCGAAAGCCATTCTCAAGTCATTCGGCGCTCCCGTCTCCAACGGCGTCGCGATTTTGAAAGCTGAAGACGCGGCCGCGGCCGCAAAGCAACTCGGAGGGCCGCTCTGGGTCGTCAAGTCGCAGATCCATGCCGGGGGTCGCGGCAAGGGCAAATTCAAGGAAGCGACCGCCGGCGAGAAAGGCGGCGTCCGCCTCGCCAAGTCTGTCGATGAGGTCGTTGAATTCGCCAAGCAGATGCTGGGCGCGACGCTCGTGACGATCCAGACCGGACCCGCGGGCAAGCAGGTCAACCGCCTCTATATCGAGGACGGATCGGACATCGCGAAAGAATTCTATCTCTCAGCCCTCGTGGACCGCGTGACCTCACGCGTTTCCTTCGTCGTGTCGACCGAAGGCGGCATGGACATCGAGCAAGTCGCCCACGACGCGCCGGAAAAGATCATCACCTTCTCCGTCGATCCCGCCACCGGCGTCATGCCCCATCATGGCCGCACCGTCGCGAAGGCTCTCGGCCTGACGGGAGAGCTCGCAAAGCAGGCCGACAAGCTTCTCAACCAGCTCTATCGGGCGTTCGTTGAGAAGGACATGTCGATGCTTGAGATCAATCCGCTCATCGTGACGACGGACGGGCAGCTCCGTTGCCTCGACGCAAAGGTCTCCTTCGATTCGAACGCGCTTTATCGTCATCCCGACGTCATGGCGCTGCGCGATGAGACGGAAGAAGACGCGAAAGAAATAGAAGCGTCGAAATACGACCTCAACTACATCACGCTCGATGGCACCATAGGCTGCATGGTCAATGGCGCAGGCCTCGCCATGGCCACGATGGACATCATCAAGCTTTATGGCGAAGCGCCCGCCAATTTCCTCGACGTCGGCGGCGGCGCTAGCAAGGAAAAGGTCACGGCGGCTTTCAAGATCATCACCGCCGATCCGAACGTCAAAGGCATCCTGATCAATATTTTCGGCGGCATCATGCGCTGCGACGTCATCGCAGAAGGCGTGATCGCAGCGGTCAAGGAAGTCGGCCTGAAGGTTCCGCTCGTGGTTCGCCTTGAGGGCACCAATGTGGAGCTTGGAAAGAAAATCGTCAGCGAATCGGGTCTCAACGTCATCTCGGCCGATGATCTCGACGATGCTGCGCAAAAAATCGTGAAGGCCGTGAAGGAGGCTGTCTGATGTCCGTTCTGATCGACCGCAACACGAAAGTCATTTGCCAGGGGTTCACCGGAAAGAACGGCACGTTCCATTCCGAACAGGCGACCGCCTATG
This sequence comes from uncultured Hyphomicrobiales bacterium, assembly GCA_903918155.1. Classification (GTDB taxonomy): domain Bacteria; phylum Pseudomonadota; class Alphaproteobacteria; order Rhizobiales; family Beijerinckiaceae; genus Terripilifer. Next base: position 6,926 of record CAIXDD010000468.1, on the reverse strand, counting down.
GCACCAAAATGGTGGGCGGCACGTCGCCGGGCAAGGGCGGCTCCACCCATCTGGGACTGCCGGTGTTCGACACCGTCATGGAAGCGAAAGCCGCCACCGGCGCCGACGCTTCCGTCATCTATGTTCCGCCGCCGGGTGCCGCTGATGCGATCTGCGAAGCGATCGACGCCGAGATCCCGTTGATCGTCTGCATCACGGAAGGCATTCCCGTGACGGACATGATCCGCGTGAAGCGTTCGCTCATCGGTTCGAAGTCGCGCCTCATCGGGCCCAATTGCCCCGGCGTCATGACTGCGGGCGAATGCAAGATCGGCATCATGCCCGGCAATATCTTCAAGCCGGGCAGCGTGGGCATCGTTTCGCGTTCCGGCACGCTGACCTATGAAGCCGTGTTCCAGACGACGCGCGAAGGCCTCGGCCAGACGACGGCCGTGGGCATCGGCGGCGACCCCGTGAAAGGCACGGAATTCATCGACGTGCTCGAAATGTTCCTCGCCGACGATCACACGAAGTCGATCATCATGATCGGCGAAATCGGCGGCTCCGCTGAGGAGGACGCCGCGCAATTCCTGAAGGACGAGGCGAAGCGCGGCCGCAAGAAGCCGATGGTGGGCTTCATCGCCGGACGCACCGCGCCTCCGGGCCGTCGTATGGGCCATGCGGGCGCTATCATTTCCGGCGGCAAGGGCGGGGCTGAAGACAAGATCGCCGCGATGGAGGCCGCAGGCATTCGCGTCTCGCCATCGCCCGCGCGTCTTGGCAAGACCCTCGTCGAAGTCCTTAAGGGCTGATCTCCGTCTGCGCGACAACGCGTCGCGCCCATCGGGCGCGGCGTCCAACAACATGAGGCTGGTTAAATTGCGCGTCAGGACCTGAACGAATCTTTGCTGCAGACGTCGTTCCTCTACGGAGGCAACGCCGCCTATATTGAAGATCTCTACGCTCGATACCAAGCCGATCCCGCAAGCGTCGAGCCCGAATGGCGCGAGTTCTTCGGGGCGCTTTCAGATGATCCGGCCTCCGTGAAAAAGAGCGCCAATGGCGCGTCGTGGAAAAAGGCGAACTGGCCGATCCACGCCAATGGAGAATTGGTCTCCGCTCTCGACGGCAATTGGGCGCTGGTCGAAAAGGCCATGGGCCAGAAGATCACCGCCAAAGCCGCCGAGAAAAGCGGCGGCGTCTCAGAGGCTGACGTTCAGCAAGCCACGCGAGACAGCGTTCGCGCGCTCATGATGATCCGCGCCTATCGCATGCGCGGGCATTTGCACGCCCAGCTTGATCCCCTCGGAATGGCGGCGATCAAGGATCATGAAGAGCTGCATCCGGCGAGCTACGGCTTCACGGAAGCCGATTACGGCCGCAAGATTTTTCTTGATCACGTGCTCGGACTTGAATCCGCGACGATCCCTGAAATGCTCGCCATCCTGCGTCGCACCTATTGCGGCACGATCGGCTTTGAATTCATGCATATCTCCGATCCCGCGGAGAAGGCCTGGATTCAGGAGCGCGTTGAAGGCCCGGATAAAGAGATCACCTTCACACGCGAAGGCAAGCGCGCGATCCTGAGCAAGCTCGTCGAGGCGGAAGGTTTCGAGAAGTTTTGCGACCTTCGCTTCCGCGGCACCAAACGTTTCGGTCTGGACGGCGGCGAGGCGATGGTTCCCGCCCTTGAACAGATCATGAAGCGCGGCGGCGCGCTCGGCGTGAAGGAAATCGTTCTCGGCATGTCGCATCGCGGCCGCCTGAACGTGCTCGCCAGCGTGATGAGCAAGCCCCATCGCGCGATCTTCCATGAGTTTAAGGGCGGCTCCTTCGCTCCCGAGGAGGTCGAAGGCTCCGGCGACGTGAAGTACCATTTGGGCGCTTCATCCGACCGCGAGTTCGACAACAACAAGGTCCACTTGTCCCTCACGGCCAACCCTTCTCATCTCGAGATCGTTGATCCGGTGGTTCTGGGAAAGGTGCGCGCCAAACAGGATCTGCTGGGCGACGTCACTGAGCGCGGCATGGTCCTTCCGCTGCTGATCCATGGCGATGCGGCTTTCGCAGGCCAGGGCGTCGTGGCTGAATGTTTCGGCCTTTCCGGCCTGAAAGGGCATCGGACGGGCGGGTCGATTCACTTCATCGTGAACAATCAGATCGGCTTCACCACCTATCCTCGCTATTCGCGCTCGTCGCCCTATCCCTCCGACGTGGCGAAGATGATCGAATCGCCGATCTTCCATGTGAATGGCGACGATCCGGAAGCGGTCGTCTTCGCGGCGAAGGTCGCGATCGAGTTCCGGCAGAAATTCCACAAGCCCGTCGTCATCGACATGTTCTGCTATCGTCGCTTCGGCCATAACGAAGGCGACGAGCCGGCCTTCACGCAGCCGTTGATGTACAAGAACATCCGCAGCCACGCGAGCACGCTCGAAATCTACACGAAGAAGCTCGTGGCGGAGGGCGTCGTCACTTCCGGCGAAGTCGAAAAGATGGTCGCGGATTGGCGCGCGCGCCTCGACGCCGAATTTGAGGCCGCCCAGTCCTACAAGCCCAACAAGGCGGACTGGCTCGATGGCCGCTGGTCAGGCCTGCGCGCCGCCGACGCCATTTCCGACGATCCGCGTCGCGGCGAGACCGGCTTGCCGATCGCCAAGCTGCGCGAATTGGGCGACAAGATCGCCAGGGTGCCCGAAGGGTTCAACGCCCACAAAACCATCCAGCGGTTCATGGAGAATCGTCGGCAGATGGTCGAGACGGGCGAAGGCTTCGATTGGGCGACCGCCGAAGCTCTCGCATTCGCCTCCTTGTGCGACGAAGGGCATCCCGTTCGCCTTTCGGGACAGGATTGCGAGCGCGGCACTTTCTCGCAGCGCCATTCCGTCCTGATCGATCAGGAAAACGAGAATCGCTACGTCCCGCTGAACAATATCCGCGAGGGGCAGGCGCGCTACGAAGTCATCAATTCGATGCTTTCGGAAGAAGCCGTTCTGGGCTTCGAATATGGCTATTCGCTCACCGAGCCGAACGCGCTGACCATGTGGGAAGCCCAATTCGGCGATTTCGCCAATGGCGCGCAGGTCGTGTTCGATCAGTTCATCTCCTCAGGCGAGCGTAAGTGGCTTCGCTTGTCCGGGCTCGTCTGCCTTCTGCCGCATGGTTATGAGGGGCAGGGGCCTGAACATTCCTCCGCACGTCTCGAGCGCTATCTGCAGATGTGCGCGGAAGACAATATGCAGGTGGCCAATTGCAGCACGCCTGCGCAATATTTCCACATCCTGCGTCGTCAGCTGAAGCGGGATATCCGCAAGCCGCTGATCCTCATGACGCCCAAGTCGCTGCTGCGCCACAAGCGCGCGGTGTCAGGAATAGACGAACTTGTCGCCGGCACGACGTTCCACCGGCTCCTGTGGGAAGACGGCGAGCACGCCAAGGGCGAGCGCCCCAAGCTTGCGAAGGACGAGAAGATCCGTCGCGTCGTGCTGTGCTCCGGCAAGGTTTATTACGATCTTTATGAAGAGCGCGAGAAGCGCGGCATCGACGACGTGTATCTGGTGCGCGTCGAGCAGCTCTATCCGTTCCCCCTCAAGGCGCTGGCGTCGGGCTTGGCGCGCTTCAAGAAGGCTGACATCGTGTGGTGTCAGGAAGAGCCCAAGAACATGGGTTCGTGGACCTTCGTCGAGCCCTATCTTGAATGGGTGCTTTCGCAGACCGGGGGTAAGGTGAAACGTCCGCGTTATGTCGGCCGTCCCGCCTCCGCCGCCACTGCGACAGGCCTCATGTCGAAGCATATGGCGCAATTGAAAGCCTTCCTCGACGAGGCTTTCGCCGAATAGCCCATCAGCCCGCATCTTTCCCATCACAGAAGGGCGTCGCTAAGGCGCGAGTAAAAATGACCACTGAAATCAGGGTTCCTACGCTTGGCGAATCCGTCTCCGAGGCGACCCTCGCGAAGTGGTTCAAGAAGCCCGGCGACGCCGTGAAGGCTGACGAGCCGCTCCTTGAGCTTGAAACCGACAAGGTCACTCTCGAAGTGAACGCGCCGGCGGCCGGCGTTCTTGCGGAAATCACCGCAAAGGATGGCGAGACCGTTTCTCCCGGCGCGTTGCTCGGCCAGATTTCCGAGGGCGGCGCCAAGGGAGCCGCTCCGGCGAAGGCCGCTGCGCCCGCCGCTCCGGCTCCTGCGCCGGCTCCTGCGAAATCGTCCGCCGCCATGCCGGCCGCTCCGGCCGCGGCGAAAGTCGCCGCCGACGCGGGCGTCGACCTTGCGGGCGTCGCAGGCTCGGGCAAGCGCGGACAGGTTCTCAAGGGCGACGTGCTCGCCGCTATGGCGGCGCCCGCCGCCGCTCCCGCGCCCCTCGTCGCCCGCGCGCCCTCGCCGGCCGATGACGCAGCCCGTGAAGAGCGCGTGCGCATGACGAAGCTACGTCAGACCATCGCGCGCCGGCTGAAGGACGCCCAGAACACGGCGGCGATGCTGACGACCTTCAACGAAGTGGACATGACGGAAGTCATGGCGCTTCGCGCGCGATACAAGGACGTCTTCGAAAAGAAGCACGGCGTGAAGCTCGGGTTCATGAGCTTCTTCGCCAAGGCCTGCGTGCAGGCGCTTAAGGAATTGCCCGCCGTCAACGCCGAGATCGACGGGGCGGACATCGTTTACAAGAATTATTATCACGTCGGCGTCGCCGTCGGCACGGACAAGGGCCTTGTGGTGCCGGTCGTGCGCGACGCCGATGCGCTCAGCCTCGCGCAGATCGAGAAGACGATCGGCGAATTGGGCAAGCGCGCGCGTGACGGCCAGCTCAAGATCGAAGAGATGCAGGGCGGCACGTTCACGATCACGAACGGCGGCATTTACGGCTCTCTCATGTCCACGCCGATCCTCAATGCGCCGCAGTCCGGCATTCTGGGCATGCACAAGATCCAGGAACGGCCCATGGCGATCGGCGGCAAGATCGAAGTGCGGCCGATGATGTATCTCGCGCTCAGCTATGATCACCGCATCGTCGACGGCAAGGAAGCCGTGACCTTCCTCGTGCGGGTGAAAGAGGCCCTTGAGGATCCTGCGCGCCTCGTTCTGGATCTCTGATCGCCGAACGCACGAAGCATTGGGGCTCCCGGCGAAGACCGGGAGCCGCGCCTCTCAACGAAAGTCATCTGATGTCTTACGATCTCGTTGTGATTGGAACCGGTCCCGGCGGCTATGTCTGCGCGATTCGCGCCGCTCAGCTGGGCATGAAAGTGGCGGTTGTCGAGAAGCGCCAGACCCACGGGGGCACCTGCCTCAATGTGGGCTGCATCCCTTCAAAGGCTCTCTTGCATGCCTCGGAAATGTTCGCGCAGGCGGAGCATGATCTGCCGGCGCTGGGCGTCGTCGTCGGAAAGCCGAAGCTCGATCTCAACGCCATGATGAAACACAAGGACGACACGGTCGCCGCGAATGTGAACGGGGTCGGGTTTCTTCTGAAGAAGAACAAGGTCGATGCGTTTCACGGGCGCGGCGTCATCAAGGCGGCCGGCAAGGTCGAGGTCGTCGCCGACGACGGCAAGGTCACCGCTCTGGAGACGCGAAACATCGTCATCGCCACTGGTTCCGAAGCGGCGGTTCCTCCGGGCGTGAAAGTCGCTTTCGACGAGACGACGATCGTCTCTTCGACGGGCGCGATCGCGCTGGCGAAGAAGCCCGAGAAGCTCGTCGTGATCGGCGCTGGCGTCATCGGTCTCGAGCTTGGTTCGGTATGGGCTCGCCTTGGCGTCGAAGTGATCGTCGTCGAATATCTGGATCGCATCCTTCCGGGCATGGACGCGGAAGTCGCCAAGCAGTTTCAGCGCATTCTCGAGAAGCAGGGCTTCAAGTTCCACTTGTCCTCCAAGGTCGTCTCCATCGAGAAGGCGGGGAAGGGGGCGAAAGTGTCCTTCGAGCCGGCCGCCGGCGGCGCTTCGGTCACGCTGGACGCGGATGTGGCGCTGGTCGCCACGGGACGCCGTCCTTATGTGGATGGGCTGGGTCTGGAAGAGATCGGCGTCGCGATGGATCGCGGCCGCGTGGTGATCGACTCACGCTTCCAGACGAATGTCCCCGGCGTCTTCGCGATCGGCGACGTCGTGCGCGGACCGATGCTCGCGCATAAAGCTGAGGATGAAGGAACCGCAGTGGCGGAGATCCTTGCGGGCCAGCACGGTCATGTGAATTACGACGTGATCCCGGGCGTGGTCTATACGATGCCGGAAGTGGCGTCGGTCGGAAAGACGGAAGAGGAGCTGAAGGCCGCAGGCGTCGCTTACAGCGTCGGCAAGTTTCCCTTCACCGCGAACGGGCGCGCAAGGGCGATGCGCGCTGCGGAAGGCTTCGTCAAGGTCCTCGCGGATGCGCAAACCGACAGGGTGTTGGGCGTCCATATCGTCGGGATCGGCGCAGGCGAGCTGATTTCCGAAGCAGCCGTGCTGATGGAATTCGGCGGGTCGGCGGAAGACCTCGCGCGCACCTGTCACGCGCATCCGACTCTGTCCGAGGCCGTCCGCGAGGCGGCGCTCGCCGTCGACAAGCGCGCGATCCATATCTGAACCGCGGGGCGCTAGCCCCGCGGCCTGCTTTTCTAGAAAATGCTTCCGATCATCATCGGAGCGGTCGCCGCCACGCTCATCAGCACGAATCCGATGGCGCCGAGAACGCCCGCGGTCCAGGCCAATGCGATCGCTCCGGTGATGACGGCTGAGGACGCGAGCACGATCCCGATCTGCAGGAGCGCCGAGGAGATGTCGAAAATGTCGCCCTTGGCTTTTTGCACGTCGCGCGATGATTCCGCCTTTTTCGCGCGAGCCATCAGCTCCTGGCGTCCTTCTCCGGTTTCCGGCTCCGTCTCATAACGCACCGCCGTCTTGCGCCAGTCGCTGATGCGCTTTTCGTAGCCTTCCCGAACTTTTGCGTCCGTCACGGTCAG
>CAIXDD010000467.1 GCA_903918155.1 uncultured Hyphomicrobiales bacterium | reverse complement strand
GTCGCCCAGCTCACGCCGTCGATATTGGCGCCGCCGACTTTCTGGATGATCGCCGATTCCTCGGCGGTCAGATCGGAGTCCCAGCCGAGTTTCTTCAGCACGGCCATCGTCATTTCAGGATAGCCGTCGGTCAGCGCCGAACCGGCGGAGAACGAATCCTCCGCCAGAAGCGTCTCGCCGTCGCGCTCAAGGCCAAAGCGCGCGCGGAACGTTCCGCCGCCATCCATCACATGAAGATCGGTGTTGTAGAGAATATGGCTGCCGGGGTGGCGCAATTCAGGCTTGCCCCAGCACGGCCACGGCAATCCGTAATAATCGCCGCCCACCTCGGGATCGTCCTTGGGGGCGCGCAGCGTCACAAGATCGAACTTGTCCTGATGGCGCATATGCGCCTTCAACCGCTCCGGGCTTTGCCCGCAATAGCCGGTTGACCAGCCGCCCCGGTTGATCTCGCGCAGAAGGTCCTCGGCGTCCGGCTTCTTGCCGTTCACCTTGATGTTCTTGAACAGGGTGTCGGCGAAACCCAGCTTCTCGGCGAGCAGATAAATCGCCTCGTAATCGGTCTTGGATTCGAAAAGCGGCGACACGATCTCCTCGCCCCATTGCAGCGAGCGGTTGGAGGCGGTGCGCGATCCGTCCATCTCCAGCGACGTACAGATCGGCAAGAGATAGGTGTCGTTCTGGCGCGCGTTCAGCGCGGCGAATGTGGTGGGATGGGGATCGCCGACGACGAGAAGATCGAGCTTGTTGACGCCAGCAAGCGATTCAGGAATGCGCGTGACGGTGTTGCCGCCATGGCCGAACACCATCATGGCGCGCAGGCGCGCGCGCTGATCCACCTGATCGGCGGGGCTTGTCACCGCATCGAACCAGCGCGTGGAGGTGATGCCCGGCGTCTCCATATTCTCCTTGGCGCTGCGCGGCTTTCGCCCGGCGATGGCGGGCACTTCGTCAAAGCGCGATCGCAGCCAATCGTAGTCGACCTCCCACACGCGCGCCCAATGGCGCCATGCGCCTTCCACAAGTCCGTAATAGAGCGGGAGCGTCGTCACATCGAGGCCGAGATCCGTGGCGCCCTGGACATTCGTATGTCCGCGAAAAATATTCGCGCCTGTGCCCGGCTTTCCCACATTGCCGGTGGCGAGGCAGAGAATGCAGAACGCGCGCACATTCGCCGTGCCAACCGTATGCTGCGTCGCGCCCATGCACCAGATAAGCGTCGACGGCTTGTCCTTGGCGAAAGTCTCCGCCACGCGCTTCAATTGGTCGCCGGGCACGCCGGTGACGCGCTGCGTCTCTTCAGGAGTCCATTTCTCGACTTCCTTGCGAACGGCGTCCATTCCGTACACGCGCTGGCGGATGAATTCCTTGTCCTCCCAACCGTTCTGGAAAATATGCCAGAGCATGCCCCAGATCAGCGGAATGTCCGTGCCGGGACGCAGGCGCACATATTCGGTCGCATGGGCGGCGGTGCGCGTGAAGCGCGGGTCGATCACGAAGACATTGGCGCGATTCAATTCCTTGCCCGCCAGAACATGCTGCATCGCAATGGGATGGGCTTCGGCAGGATTGCCGCCCATGATGATCATGGTCTTTGAATTGCGAATGTCGTTGTAGGAATTGGTCTGTGCGCCATAGCCCCAGGTGTTGGCGACGCCGGCCACGGTCGTGGAATGGCAGATGCGCGCTTGATGATCGACGGAATTGGTGCCCCAGAAGGCCGCCAATTTTCGAAAGAGATAGGC
>CAIXDD010000466.1 GCA_903918155.1 uncultured Hyphomicrobiales bacterium | reverse complement strand
GGGAATTGATTGCCATGAGGTCCAAAAGAAGTGAATTTAGGGATATCAGGAAAATTATAGCAAACGGGGGGCAAATCAAATGTCAGCAATCGCGGCAAACGTGTAGTCTGCGACTGCCTGCTGACCGGCACCCCAATGGGCTTCCAGTAACCTGCCGCTCGCCACCGGCAGCAACCGCTGCATCACCGCCGCCCAAGGAAGCGCAGCGACCGTTCGCTTTGGGTCGGAAGGGCGCAGTGAGGCAACCTATCAGGTTCGAATTCCGGAGCACTCAGCACAGAGGTTCTGAAAACTCTTTTCGCATGAAGTTGTCTCAACATTTAGAAAGATGAACCGGACCCCAAGAGCTTGATCTACTTGCCCTTGGAAAACTTAGGCGGTTTGCGATCTGGTATGTTCTGGCCCGCCACATCACCTCATTAAGATACTGATTTATAAAGTTTTTCGTGAGGACTTTGTTTCTGGTCCCCAAACCAGTCCGCAAATGATGGTTCTCGCGCAGCTCTTGGGCGGGCGCGCCCAAACCGATCGTCGACAAGTTTACGGAATGGGTCGAAGTCGGCGCCGGCTCAGCCGGAAACAGCGGCTGTCCTGCGGAACGTCGCGGTCATTCCGGTCGCTGAGGGCCTGCGGACGTCGTCGCTCGAATGAAGTCTGATCGCGACATGCGGGATAAGCTCGCCAAAGAGGTTGGGACGACGCCGCAACAGTCGCTTTCAGGCAGGTTGCTGTGCGAATGCGATATTTGGCGCTTGCCCAGCGATCACTGCGTCGTAGCCCCGTCACGGAGCGCGTCCTTCAAGCGCATCAATAATGTAGAGCGGTTTTCGACTTGCTTCTGCAAGATCGCTGAAAAAGCGCGGTCTCCGAAAGGGCGCCCGACACGAACAAATGTGTGAATGAGACAGACTCCAACCCCGGCCTCGACAAGATTCAGGACATCGGACGGGGCCTGGCCAGGTCTCCAGCTTGATTTCGCGCGGCATTAAGAAAAATTCATTAGTTATTTCAGTCATTTAAATCACGCACGCCTGTCCGGCATGGATAAATCAAGCTAGACAATGTTTAAGGCTGGCGCTTCTCAAAAATAGATATGAGTATCAATAAATAAAAAAAGCCTGCAGTTTGGCTGCTCGCCTGGGATCACACGAGCCACAAGAATGAGAGGGGGGACGTCATATGGACACAGCAAAGGGCATTCTCGTCGACACATATCTCGACTGGACGAAGGCCGAGGGTCTGCCGACGTACGAGGATTTCTGTGTCGATATGATGAAAGTCGAGACAGCGCCGTGGCCTCGCCTGGACGCTCGCGGCGCGTTTGTGCATCTGAACGGCCGCGGCGATTTCATCTCGATCTTCGTCATGGAAATTCCACCCGGCGCGAGCACTTCGCCACAAGCCCATTTGTACGAGGAGGTTTTCTACGTCCTCTCGGGTCACGGCACCGCAGTCGTGGAAATGCCCTCAGGCCGGGAACATAGCTTCGAGTGGGGCCCGCGCTCCCTTTTCGCGTTCCCGCTGAACGCCCGATATCGTCTCTTCAACGGCTCTGGACGTGAGCCGGCGCGATTCGCCTCGACGAATAATCTCGCGATGATGCTGAATACGTTTCGCAACGAGTCTTTCATCTTCGACAATTCGGCGCGTTTCGGCGAGCGAGAGGGCGGCGAGGGCTATTTCTCCGGTGAAGGGGCCATGCTCAACAACATGCGCAATCGTTCCCTGTGGGAGACGAATCTCGTGCCGGATCTCGCGTCGTTTGAGCTCGACAAATGGAGCTCGCGAGGCGCGGGAAGCTCGAACATGGTGTTCTCGTTGGCCGAGGGGACTCTTCACGCACATTGTTCGGAAATGCCGCCTGGCACTTATAAAAAGGGCCATCGCCATGGCTCCGACTTCCATGTGTGCATCGTCGACGGGCATGGCTATTCGCTTTTCTGGTATGAAGGCGAAGCGGATTTTCGCCGCTACGATTGGCAGGAGGGATGCGTCTTCGCCCCGCCTGATATGGTCTATCACCAGCACTTCAACACGAGCCCGAAATCGGCTCGCTATCTAGCGACAGCGTGGGGCAGCACACGTTTCCCGTTCTCTCAAGAAAAACGCCTCGTGAAACTCGGCGTCGACATTAGTTCGAAGCTGCCTGGCGGGCGTCAGATCGAATATGAGGACCAGGATCCGCGCATCCACCAGATGTATCTGGCGGCGATTGCGCAGCATGGCGGCGCATGTCGGATGGACGAATTTCTCGCGAATGGAGTCCTGAAGGGATGAGAAACGCGGCGTCATAGCCGCGTCGATGATCGTAGCCGCGTCGATAAGGGAGTGGTCATGACAATGAGACGAACGATTGCGCTTTGCAGCGCGCTCCTTGCGGGTTCCTCGGCCTGGTCCCAAGCACTGGGATCGGAAAATGTCGAAGAGTTCTACAGAGGCAAGGAGATCAGGCTCATCATCGGCGAAGGGCCGGGCGGCGGCTATGACACTTATGCGCGGCTGCTGGGGAATCACCTTGGTAAATTCATACCCGGCAGTCCAAGGATCGTGCCGCAAAACATGCCTGGAGCCGGCACGCTCAGGGCTACGAACCATATCTATGCCGTCGCCAACAGGGATGGCACGGTGCTCGCCACCGCCCAAAGGTTCGTCTTCATCATGTCCTTGCTGGAGCTGGCGGGCGCTCAGTTCGACTCCACGAAATTCTCCTATGTGGGATCCATGAGCGAGGACGTCGGCACGTGCATCGCTTGGCGAGAGGCCGGGTTTCAATCAATCGAGGATATCAAGCAGCGGCAATTCACGATTGGAACGGGCGGAGCCGGGTCGCAGCTCACGACATTCGCCGCGGCGCTATCGAATACGCTGGGGGTCAAACTCAAAGTCATCAACGGCTATCAGTCGGGACATGACATGAACCTCGCGATGGAGCGACGCGAGATCGATGGCCGCTGCGGCGTTTCATATTCAAGCATCAAGACTTTGACTGCGGATTGGCTGGCGAAAGACAAGATCGCGATATTGCTCCTGCTCGGCATTGAGCCGCAGTCCGCGCTTCCCAAGGTTCCGGTCTTTGTGGATCTGGTCAAGGATGAAAAGGACAAGCTGGCGCTCGAAGTTTTGATGACGCCAACGAAGATCGCGCGTCCGTTCTTCGGCCCTCCAGCGATTCCCGGCGACCGTCTCGAAGCGCTCCGGAAGGCGTTCGATCAGACCATGGAGGATGAGTCATTTCGCAACGATGCGCGCAGCCGAAACGTCGAGATCATCCCGCTAGGAGGTCAAAAAATGGAAGATCTCGTCAAGCGTTTGAATGACATGCCGCCGGCCGTGGTGGCGCGGGCGAAGGAACTGGTCACCGATTAAAGCGCTGTTCATGCTGGCTGGTCCGCCCTTTCGAGACTGCGCGCCCTCGCGCCTGAGGGGCGTGCTGAACTTTCTCTTGGCATATGCATATCGGACGCCGTTCCGGCTTCGCTATCCAGATCGGCTACGGGCAGGCTGAGATATGGAGCCGTAGAAACGCGCGGCGAATACGCCTATGCCTGCGTGACGGAGCCATTGGCTAGCCGTTCTCCAGTTCAAGCCTTTTGCGAACTTGCTCTCCGGGTTGACCGAGGCGGGAGCTTTTCGCGTCGAGAATCGTTTCTCCCTCACAAGCTGAGGATGACAACGTGTCGAACAAGGTGAAGGTTCTTATCGTCGAAGACGATTTTCTGATCGCGGATATGGCGGAAGAGTTTCTGGTCCAGCATGGGCTTGAGGTGTGCGGCATCGCGAGCACCGTGGAAGCGGCGGTGGCGCTAGGGCGCCGTCACAAGCCCGACCTCGCGATGATCGATTATCGACTGGCCGACGGCGGGCTTGGGACGGAAGTCGGGATCCGATTGCGTGCGGCCGGCGACGTCGGCATCCTCTACGCGACCGGCAATTACGCGGCCTGCGCGGACGCGGTCGGGGAAGGCAGCATCGGGAAGCCCTATAGCGCCGAGGCCTTGATCCGTTCGCTGGAGGTCGTCGGCGACATCAGAGCCAGCGGCGCAACGCTTCGGCCCTTCCCGCTCGGGTTTCGGTTGCTGAAGGGCGCACGCCTCAGGCGCGCGGAGACCCCCTCATGAGCGATGCGGACGAAGTCGAGAAACTTCTTCGACAGCAGGCCGCCATCGCGGCCTTCGGCAGTTTCGCGCTCGCGGAAAGCGATCTGACGACGGTGCTGACGGCCGCCGCCAAAGCCTGCGCCAAGGGACTCAGCGTTCGCTTTTGCAAGATTTG
>CAIXDD010000465.1 GCA_903918155.1 uncultured Hyphomicrobiales bacterium | reverse complement strand
TGCGAAATGAGCAGGGGCGGGCCTGACTTTTCGGCGCCGGGATCGGCGCCCGCCGCCATGTTCCAGAGGCGGTCCATATCCATCTGCTGAAATTGCGAGGACGAATCGAGGATCGTCTGACGCTCCTCCTGCAGCCGCGCGAGCCGGCGTTCGACGGCGAGCACGTCGGAATGTTCGTTCGTGTAACGCGCGCGCAGGCCCGCCAGCTCGCTCGTGGTTTGCACGATGGCCTCCTCCAGCCGGCCCACGACGGGATTGGTGCCCGCAAGCCGCTGGCGCAGGTCGGCGAACAATTTGTCAGCGGTGGCCAGCTCCATCATCCGCTCTTCGCGCTTCTGCGCGAGCGTGGCGAGCCGCTGGATCGTCGTATTGAGAAGCGCGGGCAATTTGTCCGCATTGCGCTTGCGGAATTCGGAGAGCACATATTCGGCCACGTCCAGATCGCCGCGCCTGCGCTTCAATTGCTCGTCGAGAAAACTCTCGCTGCTGACGAGGGCGCCGCGCTCGGGCGACAAAAGCCGCTCGATGAAGCGCGTGCCCACCGCTTCAAGCTTGCGGCCAAGGCCGTACGCCGACGTGCCGCGCAGGCGCAGGTCCACAAGCTCCGAGCCTGTCAATTGCACGGTGATCGCGCGGGCCAATTCGCCGATCGCCTTTGCGCGCGTTTTCAGATCGGCGTCCGCCTCCAGCTCGCCGAGATCCGTCAGCACGCGCCCCAGAACATGTTCGCTGCGGAGCAGGGCGGAGAGCGCCGGCATGCGCTCCTTGACATTCGTGCCGATGGAAATGTCGTTGAGGAAAGGGTTCATCCGCGCCGGTTCCTGCACCAGCACGCTCATTTTCGCTTCAAACGTTTTCGGCGCCACAAGCGAGGCGGCGAAGCCGATGAAAGGCATTACGACGAGGGGCAGGCAAATGGCGTAGCGACGACGCCAGCCCGCCGCAAGGATCGACTGGAAAATGTCGCGCGGTGTGCGAGCCAAGATTGAACGTCCCCAACGCCGGCCGCGCGCTTTGCGTTTCGCAAAGACGCGCCGCGCGCCCTGGCGTCATTTCAAGGCGCGTGCCAGATCGAGGATCGCGTTTCGCATCGCCGCGAGCGCGCCGTCGCCCTGATCATGCAGGCGCGCGCGCGCATCTTTCCAACGCTCGGGCGCTGAGGCGGCTATGGACTCGTATAAGGCTTTCGCCTGCGGCTCCACGCGCGCCTCAAGCCACGCGAGCCAGCGTTGGTCGACCAGTCCTTCCGCCATGGCGAGCAGATCGGCCTGGATGTCATGCTGCGCGGGACAGGCTTCCGGCGTTGGAAACAAGGTCTGCACGTCGCTCTCGCGCCCGTCGGTGGGATCGAACGGATCGGCGGTGGGCATGCGCGCATGCCATTGCAGGTAGCGCGAGGCGCCCACCGCCCGCAGCCACAAGCCGGCGGTGAGGCGCGGCGCATCGGTGTTGTAGAGCCAGACGTCGCGCGAACGCCCGCGCGCGAGGGCTATGTCGGGCGCGTCGAGTCCAAACGCGGGATTGACGATCGCCACATCCACCAAATCCAGAAGGCGCGCGTGCGCGGGATGATTGAGCTGCGCGGCGAGCAGCGCGCGCGGATCGGCGGCGCGCAGCGCCTGCGTCCACCAGGCGAGTTCTTGCGCAGCCGCAGGCTCCAGAGCCGGTTCGTCGGCGACGCTCCACACCGGCGGCGTAAGGCCCAAGGCGCGCAAGGCGTCCGACGCTTGCGCGAGCTTGCGCGCGCCCTCTCCGATCCCAAGCGCCGCGCGCACGCGCTTTGCGGGCGCATAGGCCAGCGCAGGCTGCGGCGCGCCGGCGGCGGCGGCCGCCAACGCATCTACGAGAAACGAATCCTCGCTGGCGCCAAGCGGCGTGGCGTAAGGCGG
>CAIXDD010000464.1 GCA_903918155.1 uncultured Hyphomicrobiales bacterium | reverse complement strand
TGGGCGAAAGCGCGGGCGGGGCGGGGCGCCGGGCGCGGGGCGAGGCCCGCCGCGCGGCGGATCGCAGCCCGCCCCCTGTCCGCCTGTCCCATCGCGCTCATGGCCGCTCCTGTCACTCCCGGACGCGCGGGCGCGCGCCGAATCGCGCCCTTCGATTAAGCAATGACGCCGCCCTTGGCAAACGTCGCCGCGGCGCCGTTCAAGGCGGCCTTTGACCCCCCGCGCGGGTTTTTTCCCTCGCGCGCCCTTATGCCGCATCGGGGATGCTCAAACGTCGTGTTGCGCTCATTGCCCGTTTATGGTTGGAACGGCGAAGGCGAGGGAGCGCTCATGCGTCCGTCGCTGCGGGACGTCGCGCGTCCCGCGAGGAAAGTCGAGCGGGAGCTGCGATTCCAATGAAATTTCAAATGACCGGCGCTGACGCTGCGCGCGCGAAGCTCTCAAGGGCCTTCGCGACTGCGGGCGCCGCCTTCACCGGATGGGTTCTTCTCGCCGGCGCCGCCGCGGCGCAGGGCGTTCTGGGCGCGCCGCGCCCGGGCCAGATGGGCCTGCCCGAGCCCGTCACCCCGATCGCCCGCGAGATGAATTTCTTCCACGACGCGATCCTGCTGCCGATCATTACGGTGATCTGCCTGTTCGTTCTCGCGCTGCTGGTGATCGTGGTTGCCAAATTCGACGAAAAGGCCAATGCGACGCCCTCGCGCACGACCCATCACACGGGCCTTGAGGTCGCATGGACCATCATCCCGGTTCTGATCCTGCTCGTGATCGCCGTTCCCTCGTTCCGCCTGCTGAACCATCAGCTCACCATGCCCGACGCCGACATGACGATTAAGGTCACCGGCAATTCCTCATGGGCGTGGACCTGGACCTATCCCAAGGAAGAAGGCGGCGGCTTCGAATTCCAGACGCGCCTTCTCGAACAGGACAAGCTGCCTGCAGGCAAGCTGAAACTGCTCGACGTCGACAACGAGGCCGTGGTGCCGGTGAACAAGACCGTGCGCCTGCAGATCACCGCCGACGTGGTCGGCATCATCCATTCCTTCGTCATCCCCTCCTTCGGCGTGCGCATGGACGCCGTGCCGGGCCGTCTCAACGAGACGTGGTTCCGCGCGGAGAAGGAAGGCGTCTATTACGGCCAGTGCTCCAAATTGTGCGGCAAGGACCACGCCTATATGCCAGCGGTGATCCGCGTGGTGAGCGAGCAGGAGTACAAGGCCTGGCTCGTGAAGGCGCGCAAGGAATTCGCCGCCGTGGAAGACGCGCCCGTCCGCCTTGCGGACGCCGGCGTCTCGCGCTGAACATTCGATAGAGGAAGCGACAGATGGCTACGAACGCTGCGGCCCATCACGACGACCACGCCCATGGCATTCCCACGGGCTGGCGCCGTTATCTCTATTCGACCAACCACAAGGACATCGGCACGCTCTACATCATCTTCGCGATTTTCGCGGGGCTGATCGGCGCGGCCATGTCGGTGGCCATGCGCGCGGAGCTGGCGGGCGCCGGCTTGGGCGTGTTCCCGTCGATCTCGCAGCTCATGGCGGGCGACGGCTCCATGGACGCCGCCAAGCATATGTACAACGTGTTCATCACGGGACACGGCGTCATCATGATCTTCTTCATGGTCATGCCGGCGCTGATCGGCGGCTTCGGCAATTGGTTCGTGCCGCTGATGATCGGCGCGCCGGACATGGCCTTCCCGCGCATGAACAACATTTCCTTCTGGCTCCTGCCGGCCTCGTTCTGCCTGCTCATCATGTCGATGTTCGTCGAAGGCGCGCCGGGCATGAAGGGCTTCGGCGGCGGCTGGGTCATGTATCCGCCGCTCTCGGGCAATGCGGGCCATCCCGGCCCGGCGATGGATTTCGTCATCCTGTCGCTGCATGTGGCGGGCGCCTCGTCCATTCTGGGCGCGATCAATTTCATCACGACGATCTTCAACATGCGCGCGCCGGGCATGACCCTGCACCGCATGCCGCTGTTCGCGTGGTCGGTGCTGATCACCGCCTTCCTGCTCGTGCTCTCGCTGCCCGTTCTGGCCGGCGCGATCACCATGCTGCTGACGGACCGCAATTTCGGCACGGCCTTCTTC
>CAIXDD010000463.1 GCA_903918155.1 uncultured Hyphomicrobiales bacterium | reverse complement strand
GCCGCGGCCGCGAGGACGAAAGAGGGGCGGCGGAAGAAGGCCCGCGCCACCAAAAGCCCGCCGGCGAAGCCCAGCGCCTTGTAGATCAGCCGGTCGCGCGACACCGCCTTGCGGATTTCAAGCTGCATCACGGGCGCGCCGGCGAGCTGCGCCTTCAGCGCGCTTCCCGCAAGCGTCTCCTGCGCGATGCGCCTGATTTCGCCGATGGTCGTCTCAAGCCCGATCTCCGCAACCTGCGTCTCGTCGAGCGACAGGACGATGAGCGCGAGCTTGCCGTCTTCGGAGAGAAACTTGCCCCGCACGATCTCGTTCTCGCGCGCGTCCCGCACAAGGCGCGCATAGGCTTCGCCCTCGGGCAGGGTTTCGGGAAAGAGCGGGGGCGGCGTGGTTCCTTCGCGCACGGGATTGCGCGCGGAGAACAGCGAGACCAGCCCGCGCACGCCCTCCAGCAATTGCAGTTCGGTCACGAGGTCGCGCAGCTTCTCCAGATTGGGGCGCGCGAGCAGGTCCTCCGCCTCCACGACGGCGAGCACGTCGAATTCGCTGGAGGGAAAGCGCCGGGTCAGGTCCTCGTATTGGCGGAATTCCGCAGTGTCCGAGCGAAACAATTGGCTCAGGGAATCGTCGATCTTCAGCCGCGCCACGCCGAAGGCCGCCAGGATTGACAAGGCGACGGCGACAAAAGCGCACGCGCGCGGAAAGGCGAGCGGCAAAAGGCCTATCCGCTCCAGACCGAAAGCGAGACGGCTTTTTTCGGCGGGCGCCGGAAGAGGCGCCGCTGGATCGTCTGGACTGCGCGCCACGCCTGCTCCCGTCCGCTCCAGCGAGAATGCGGGCGGGGGATCAAGCGTTCCGCGTCAGCGGCGGGGCAGACGTTCGCGAACGTGCGAGGTCGCGTTCCAACGACGGCGACGCTCAAGCGTCTCGTGGGGCGGCGCCAGGCCCAGCGCGGCCAGCGCGTCCCGTCCTTGGCGGCGCAGGGCGATCGCATCGGGCGCCGAGAGCGGCGTGCGCGCCAGCGCTATGGCGAGCGCTTTGGATTGCGCCAAGGATCGCTCCAGGGAATGCGTGACGGATTCCGACGTTTCAGCTTCAGGCGGCGGCGTTTGCATGTCGTTTCCCGGAGCGGAGGGACGGGTTCTTATGGGCGAGAAGTCGTAACGCGCGGGATTACCTTGCGCCGGCCCCTTCGGCCGCGCTTAATTTTGGGAGGCGGCGTCCGTCCTTATCCGTGAAGGACAAGGGTCGATGGTTTTATCGGAGCGACAATTGCACGCGGTGCTGCGCCTTGCGCAGCTGCGCGCCATTGTGCTGGGCGGCGGGGGAGCCTGCGTCTGGTGTCGCAACGTCGCGTCCACGGCGCTGCCGGCGCTGTGGATGCTCGGCCTCGACCATGGTCAGGCGCATCTGGTGCGCTGTTTCGTGAACGGCAAGGGCGTGGCCGTGTGGAACAGCGCGCGCTTCGACGACGCCGCCGTGCATAAATTGCTCGACGCCTTGCCGGCGCTGGTGGACGGCGCGGCGAAGAACGGCGGCGCCTTGAGCGCGTAAGCCGTCTAATAGGTCTCGCGCTTGCGCAGATCGGGGAATATGCGCGCCCACAGGGCCGCCGCCGCCAGCGCGCCGGCGCCGCCCACGAGCACCGCAGGCACGACGCCAATGGCCCAGGCGAGCGCGCCGCTTTCGAATTCGCCCAGCTGGTTCGACGTGCCCGTGAGGATCGTGTGCACGGCCACCACGCGGCCGCGCATCTCCGGGGGCGTCTCCACCTGAATGAGCGTCTGGCGAATGACCACGCTCACCATGTCGGCGGCGCCGATGACGATGAGGAAGGGGATCGCCGCAAGAATATGCGACGACAGGCCGAAGCCGATGGTGGCGAGGCCATAGATCGCCACGCAGACGAGCATTTTCTTGCCGATGCCCGCCTGAAGCGGAAAATAGGCGAGGGTCAGCGCCGCCGCCACGGAGCCCACCGAGGGCATGGCGCGCAGAAGGCCTAGTCCCCAGGGGCCCGTTTCGAAAATATCGCGCGCGAAAATCGGCAGAAGCGCCGTGGCGCCGGCGAGCAGCACCGCCACGAGATCCAGTGTGATCGCGCCCAGAATGATCGGGCTGCGCCAGATGAACTTGTAGCCGGCCGCCAGCATGGCGAGCGTGACGGGCGGCTTGCCCGCCTTCTGCGGACGATAGGCGATGCGGGCCACGAGCAGGAAGGCGACCAGGAAAGCCAGGCCCGCGGCGATGAAGGGCGCATAGACGCCCAACGGAAACAGCAGGCCGCCGATGGCGGGGCCCACGATATTGGCCGTCTGGTTCATCGAATTGTTCCAGGCGGCGGCGCTGGGATATTCCTCGTCGGGCACAAGCGACATGACGAGCGCCTGTCCGGCGGGATTGGAGAAGGAGCGCGCCACGCCGAGCACGAAGACCACGAGATAGACGGGCCAGACCTGTCCCGCGCGCACGAAATCGAACGCCATCAGCGCGACGAAACCGGCCGCGCACAGCGCCATGGTCGCGCAGCAGAGCAGCATGATCACGCGCCGGTCGTAGCGGTCGGCGGCGGGGCCGGTGACGAGCGACAGCGGCACGGCGGGGATGAATGTCGCAAGCCCGATCATGCCCAGCGCCAGCGGGTCGCTGGTGATGTCATAGACATACCAGGCGACGGCGACGGTCTGGATTTGCAGGCCGAGGCCCCACAGAAAGCGCGCGAAGGAATAGCGGGCGTAATCGACGTGGCGAAAGACCGCGCGGCCTCCCGTCGGGCGCTTCTCTGACATGGTTTCCTCCCGCCGCTCGCAGGCGGCAGCTTCGCCGCAGGGCTAGCACCCGCTTCCGCAGGGGTCAAACCGCGCGGGGCGTGCTTGCGGGTCTTCCCTGCGGGGCTTGGCTGCGCCATGATAGGCGGGCCGGGGCTTCGAGATCCCGGAGGGAGAGGGAGACACGCATGTTCAAGCGGACCATTGCCGCGCCGTTCGCCGCCATCGCGGCTTTCGCTGCGCCGGCGTATTCGCAATCGCCCGCTGAGTTCTTCGCCGGCAAGACCGTGACGGTCTATGTGGGCCTGTCGGCCGGCGGCGGCTACGACCAGAACGCGCGGCTCGTGGCGCGCCATATCGGCAAGCATCTGGCCGGTTCCCCCACCTTTCTCGTGCGCAATATGCCCGGCGGCGGCGGGCTGGTGATGATGAATTACGTCGCCAGCGTCGCGCCCAAGGACGGGCTGCATATCGCGGCGCCCCAACGCGGCGTGCCCTTCGAGCCGCTTCTGGGCTCGGCCTCGCATGCGAAATTCGAAACGTTGAAAATGCACGGGCTGGGCTCCGTCAATTCCGACACGTCGGTCGCCATCATCGCAGCGCGCACGGGCGTGAAGAAATGGCAGGACCTGCGGGAGAAGGAAGTGATCGTCGCGGGCACGGGCATGGGCACGGAGAGCGTCACGGTGCCTTATATCGTGCGCAACACGCTGGGCCTGAAATTCAAG
>CAIXDD010000462.1 GCA_903918155.1 uncultured Hyphomicrobiales bacterium | reverse complement strand
TGAACAATTCGGCCGAGACCGACGGATCCACCTGTCTGGTGTCGCGATGATAGGCCGAATGGAACTTCAGCACGCTTGTGGGGTAGACGCAGACATTGGGCAGGCTGAGCGCAAGCGTGCAGGCGGAACGGCATTCATGCAGCCGCACTTCGCGATTCTCGCGCCGATAGGTCTCGGTCATCGCCTTGTAGTCGGAGACAAGCCCGCCCACGTCCTTCTGGACGACGACGGGAGCGGGCGACGGCGGCGGATGGAGATAGCCCAACGCAAACCCTCACGGCGCAGGCCGCCGCTGCGGCGAACCTGGCTGACGCCCCCACCCTCTCCACTGGAGGCGAAAAGGGGCGATTTTGTGAGGACGGGACGCCTGGACGGCGACGGAGGCGGGCGCAAAAGGCTGCGCCCGCGCTCGCCCTCGTCAGACGCCGCGGCAGACGATGTTGAGCAGCGCCTGGCGCTTCTCCACGTCGATCACCTTGAGGGCGCGCTCGATCGCCTTGGGCACGTCGGCGGGATCGCTCACCGTCTCGCCATATCCGCCCACGGTCTCCACCGCCTTGTCGAAGGCGATGTGCTCGTTGAAATAGGTGAGCGGTTCGCGATTGCTCTTCGAGGCGAAGCCGGTGGGATAGACCTCGTGGGTGTTGCGTTTCACCGCGCCCCACATGGCGTTGTTGAACACCATGGTGAGGATGGGCCAGTTCTCCGCCTTCGAGACGTAATGGGCGGGAATCGGGTTTCCGAACATATAGGCGCCGTCGCCCACGCAGCAGATGACGCGCCGGTCAGGCTGCGCCGCCTTCATGCCAAGCGCGGTGCCAAGGCCCCAGCCCAGCGCGCCGCCGGCGCCCGTGAAGAACATCGTGCCCGGCTTTTTCAGCGCCAGATGTTCGTAAGTGATCGGGCCTTCCTTCACGACGATGTCGTCGGCGCCCTTGGCCTCGTTGAGGCAATGGGTCACCCAGATCGGATTGATCGGCGTGTCGTTTCTGGCCTTCTCCAGCGCGGCGCGCCAGCGGTCGCGCTGGGCCGCCCGACGCTCGACAAGGCGCTTGCGCCGCGCCTCGACCCGGTCGCGCGCGCCCGCCAGCCGCACGGCCAGCGCATGGGTGAGCGCGGCCATGGAGGGGCTGAGGGCGCCCGTGATCGCAAGGTCGCAGGGAAACCCGCGCATCGGATAGGCCGTGAAGAGAGGATCCACCGCCATATGGATCACCTTGGCGTCGGCGCGCGGGGCCTTCTTGTTGGGGATCCACGGCACGTCGGCGTCGAGCACGATCACCAGATCGGCGTCGGCGAGGAAGGCGTCGGGCTCATAGCCCAGATGCATCGGATGGTCGCTGTCGAGGGCGACGTAGCGCGGCTTGCGCTGCGTGACGGGGATCGCGAACAGGTCGGCCAGCGCGGCCAGATGCGCGGGATCCTCGCGGTCGCGGCCGCAGCTTGCCGTGATGATGAGCGGATTCTCCGCCTTGGCGATCATGTCCGCCGCCTCGTCGATGGCGTTCAGATCGGGGAAAGGCGGGCTGGCGGGCCGCTGGCGCGTGGGCGAGGAATAGGACCAGTTCGAGATCGGCGCGGCGAGCACTTCGCGCGGCAGCGTCAGATAGACGGGCCCCTTGGGCTCGGACATGGCGAGCGTGATCGCGCGGTCGACGGCGCTTTCGATCGTCTGGGAATTGCGCACCTCGTAATCCCACTTGACGATTTCGCGCACCATGGAGGCCTGGTCGCGCATTTCCTGCGGCCAGTGAATCTCGCCCGAACGGCCGCCCGGCGCGCCGCCCTCCTCGCTATAGGGCGTGCGGCCGGAGCTGAAGATGACCGGCAGATTGCCGCGCCATGCGTTCATCAGGCCGCACATGGCGTTGGCCGTGCCGACGTTCACATGCACCATGACGAGCTGCGGGCGCCCGCTCTGGAGATAATGGCCGAGCGCCATATGGATCGCGACATTCTCGTGGGGCACGATGATGGGCTTGGGAGTCTGGCGGCCCTGCGCCTCGAATTTCGCGAGGCTCTCGATGAGCGGGGCGAAATCGGTGCCCGCATTGGCGAACAGAAATTCGATGCCCCGATCGACGAGCAATTCCACATAGGCGTCGGCGACGATGCCGGACTCGATGGTTTTAACGGACACGCGTTCCTCCCGAAGGGCTGACTGTTCGACCTTTGCGCCAGCGTTCTCAGCGTGCTGGCTAAACTATGCGCGATGCGCTGACAATGGCGCGGGCCCGGCCTAGGGCTCCATCCAGACCGCGCGCGGCCCGATGTCGGACACGGCCGACGCGCCCACGAAGGCCATGGTGGTTTCGATCTCCTTGCGCAGGATGGCCAGCGCATGGGCGGCCCCCGCCTCGCCCGCGACCGACAGGCCGTAGAGCGCCGGCCGGCCGGAGAGAACGGCGTCGGCGCCCAGCGCCAGGGCCTTCACCACGTCGCCGCCGCGCCGCACGCCGGAATCCACGATGATCGTGATCTTGCCGCCCACTTCGCGCGCGATGTCCGGCAGGACGGCGACAGGCGCCACCGCGCTGTCGAGGTTGCGCCCGCCATGGTTGGAGATCACGATCCCGTCGCACCCCTCCTCCGCCGCGCGCGCGGCGTCTTCGGGCAGATGCACGCCCTTGATGAGGAGCGGCCCCTTCCACATGTCGCGCAGGCGCTTCACGTCGTCCCAGGTGAGATCGTCGCCGCGCAGATTGGGCACCGCGCTCTTCTGCGGCGTCGCGGGCGCGGCCATGCGGCTATGCGCGCCGGCGGGATAATGGGCGAGCCGGGGCATGCCGCCCTGCAGGAGATAGGGAAGGATCACGCCCATCAGCCAGCGCGGATGCATCGACATGTCGAGCAGCGAGCGCAGCGTCGGCTGGTAGGGCATGCTGAAGCCGTTGCGGCGATTATATTCGCGGATCGGCGGCGCCGGCGTGTCCACGGTCAGGATCAACGCCTCGAAACCGGCGTCGCGCGCGCGGCGCACCAGCGCATGGGAGAGTTCGCGCTCGCGCCACATATAGAGCTGGAACCAGTTGCGGCCCTCCTCCACCGTGGCGATGCGCTCGATGGAGGTGAGCGAGGGGGTGGC